>JAQCEB010000028.1 GCA_027729925.1 Actinomycetota bacterium | reverse complement strand
CGTTCCTTTTTTATTGTGTTTTGATGATAGAAAATAGTAAGTATTTTTAATTTTTACTACCGACTGTATTGATAAGTAGTCAGTCTTTTCAGTATCAGCTATAGTTTTTACAGTTTTACTTTTGATGTTTACTTCTAGAAGTTGGCTTTTTTTATTAAAAATATCCCCAATATTGTCATATCTAAAAGGTAATTTCTCAATATATTTGGGTTCAGATTCCTTTTCTTTAATTTCTTTATATTTGGAGTTCCAATTTTCTACAACTACAAAAATATTTTCATCATCTACCCAAGCAAAATTTGTTATTGGATCACTTGAAATAAACACATCTTTTGACTTATCGGAGGAGTGTTTTTGAAAAACAATCCTAAACTTGTTATCTTTTTTGTTTTTATCTAAATTACTTTCTAAAAATACAACATCTCCTAGAGTATTCACTTTTGTACTTGAAAACGAAAGTTCTTCACCAGATTTAAAAACATCCCATCGATTATCTTTTCTATGCCATATCTCACTTTTATATCTGTTTTTCTCAAAGTCCATTTTCGTTGAAGTTACAAACAAATGATCATTTGATGATTGTAATTGTGAAAGTTTTGTGAAAAGATTTAGTTGATTTGGTTTCATGAATTGATACTAAAACTACATTAAATTAATGCAAGTTCAATTATTTTGTTTTCTAAAAGTTAAAACATTTCCAAATGGATCAGTCACATCAATTACTTGCATCCCATCAGCAGTATCAGCTATATCACTGACTAAAGCACTATTTTTCTTCAAATTTGTTTGTAAAGAAACAATATCTTCAATAGAAAATGAAAAATCAATACTTCCACCAGGTTTACGTGTACCACCTCCCTGACCGGGTATATAAAGACCAAACTGAACTTTCTCCTGCTGTAAAGTTAGCCAACCAAATTCATCAGCCCTAAAAACTAAACTAAATCCTAAGACATCTACGTAAAACTCAATAGCTTTATCTAAATCTAAAACAGGTATTTTAAAACCTACAATTTTCATTTTTTTATCCTATCAAAGATTAAACATCCAATCAAAGTTGAAGTAATTGCAACCAAAAATGTATTTAAGTCAGCAAGTCCATAAATATCGGTTGGTATGAAAAGACCTCCTGGATTAACTTCAACATCAACAAATAAAAACCTATAAAAGAATGTTGATACTGCACCAAGCACAAAAATAATCAAAAATGATTTTGAGGTTAGTGATTTTTTAAACTGAAAGAAAGTTGGTACAACTATTAAAGCCGTAAATAAATCAGCTAATAGAAATAATGTAAAAATGTTTTCGACTCTTGTTGAAAAAAATACAGCGGCGATTGTCAAAATAATTGTTAATAACTGACCAGTTTTTTTATTTGATTCAAAAATATCTATTGTTAGAGTTGCAGCAATCGCATTCTGTAGAGTATCAACACTTGAAAGAACAAGTAGGGTTGCAAGTATTAAAAAGATTGAAGAAAATACTGGGTCAAATTCAAATTGCTGAACAAAACTAAGTGATGGATTTTCTAAACCCATACCCGCACCAACAGTGCCAAAGAACCCTAAAAAGTAAATTGTTACAAAACAAAGTAAGCCAGCAAAAATTGATGACTTTTTTATAACGGAACTATTTTTTGCAGAAAAAGTTCTTTGCCAATAACCCTGTGAGAATATTTCAGCTCCGGTAACCGCTATTATTACAGCTAATGCAGATTTAAAGCTAAAAAAAGTAAATTCATTGAAGCCGCCTAATGAAGCATTATCCATAATTTCTGAATATTCGTAACTTTTTAAAAGTGTAAAAATTAAATATGATAGCAATCCAACTATTGCTACTCCTTGAATACGATCTGTTATTAACGAAGCTTTAAATCCAGATTTAAATAAATACAAAAGGCTTCCAAATGCAATAAGCACAACTACTTCTATTCCAAATTCTGGATACAAAACTGGAAAAACTATATAGATTGAAGCGAGTTCAGCAATTAGAAAAGTAAACATATAAACGCTAGCTAATCCAGAAACCAGTTTTTGTGCGCCAATACCAAATTTACTTCTAAGAAACTCTGGCAAAGTCGTACCTTCGGTTATTAAATTTGCAATCTTTGGACCAAAGAAATAGAGAAGTAAAAATGGTGTTGCTGCTGAGATTGCATAACCTAATACATCAAATCCAAGTCCATACCATCCAACTTCAGCTGGGGAAGTTAATATCCACAAACCCATACCGCTCGCAAAAAAACTCAAAGTTAAGGTTGTTGTACCCTGTATTTTTTCAGTTTTAAAATAGCTTTTATCAGATGAGACTAAATTTTTTGTGATAAAAAAGAAAAATACAATTATTAAAAAAACATAAATATTTGGATTCATATAACTCCTAAATTTAAGAGAAAAAGTTGAGATTTCCTTCGCCAGCATTATCTAGCAAGTGTAACGGTCGGATTAACCCTCTCAGCCTTAGCTCCCGTAGTTTAAAGTTTAGCTATAAATAATATTTTTAACTATTTTTTTAGAGCTTCCAATTCAGTTTTTACTAATTTTAAATCTTTCCAAGTTAACCATTTTGGTTTCCCTTTTTCTTTTGAAGGATTTCTTAATAAATAAGATGGATGAAAAATTGGCATAAATTTTCTACCATCTCTTTCAATCCATTTACCTCTAATTTTTGAAATTGGTTCTTTTATATGTAAATACGATTCAACAGCTGTTGAGCCAGCTAAAACAATTATTCTTGGGTTGATTAAGTTTATTTGCTGATTTAGCCAAGATGAGCAACTTTGAATTTCTTCATTTAGTGGTTTTCTATTATTAGGGGGTCTACACTTTACAATATTTGATATATAACAGTCTTTATTTGTATCAATTCCAACCGATTGGAAAGCAGCATCAAGAAGTTTACCTGCTCGACCCACAAAAGCTAGTCCTTCAATATCCTCATTATGTCCAGGTCCTTCTCCAATAACAAAAATTTTTGTATTTGGATTACCTCTACCAAAAACTACATTCGTTCTAGTTTTTGATAAATTACATTGTTTACAATCTAGACAGACTTTTTTTAATTTTTCAAAATCAAGAATTTTGTTCATCAAATAGATGATAACTAAAGATCTGTAAAAATGAGAAAACCCTTGAAAACTCCGCAATCTGTTGCCAGATTTCCTGCTTCAAGGGTTATCTCTTTTTTACTTCTTAAAAAGATTGTCTATAAAGATTTTCTTCTTAAAAAGTAATATAAATTTACAATAAAAAAATTTAAAATGCAAAAAAATTATTAAAAATTTTTCCCACTCTTTAACTTTTTTGACACAACATTAAAAATAAAAATTATTATTAAGATACCTAAAAGTGCACTTAATACAGTAGATATAAAATTATTGTTTATTCCATCTATTCCGTAGTCATCTAAAAACAAAACAACACCACTTGTTGATTCAAAACCGAAAGCTTCTGAAACTGACTCCAACCCATCTGGTGAGCTATATGCAAAGGGTGTTAATAAGCTAAGTAATAAAATTATAAAAATTAGAAATCCATATATTGATGCACCAGAATTTTTTGAATTTCTCTTTTCATCAGCAGCAAAGATTAAATCGGAACGTACTTTTAACAGCAATGAAATTATTAATACTGTAATAATCCCTTCTCCAATGCCTATTAAAAAATGTGTTGAAATCATTGCAATTAAAACACTACCAATAGGCACAGATACAGTGCCACCTATTGCATATTCTAAAGTAAAAGCAATTGAAGAAAATACAACAGAAATTACACCAGCAACAAAGCTTACAGACAGTAAAGATGTCCTGGTATTGCCGATTAACTTTATCCAGTTTTTCACTACAAACCAGCTAATCAAAGTTGTTACTATTGCCATGTTTAGCACATTAATTCCTAGTGCACTCAGTCCTCCATCAGCAAACAACAATGACTGAATTATTACAACTACCGACAAACAAATTAATCCTAAACTTGGCCCTAGAACAATTACTGCAAGTGCTCCACCTAATAAATGACCGCTTGTACCCGCAGCTACTGGAAAGTTAATCATTTGTAAAACAAAAATCAAGGCTGACATCATACCTGTCAAAGCAATAAACTTATCTGCAACTAAATTCTTGGCTGATCTTACATATGCCCAGAGTGTACTAATACTCAACAGTCCTGTTGCTGCTGAAACTGGCGCATTAATAAAACCATCTGGTACATGCATATGTGTATTATAAATTAGCTAAATCTTATTGCAAAAGATTTGCAATAAGATTTTTATATTATTTCTTGAATTTTTAACCAGTTATAGATTTCACTTAATACGAAAGGTCTTGTGTCCTGATTCAATATTTCATGAAAAGAGTTTTCAACTTTTATAAAAGTGACATTATTAAGTTTTTTAATTTCATCACATCCAGAAATTGGAACTATAGCATCATTTTCACCGTGTAAAACTATGGTCGGAGTATCTAATTTTTCAATATTTTCATTTACAAAAGTTTGTGCTTTATTTATCTCATTACCAAAATTTACCGTCAAACTCCTAAACACTAAAGGATCTTTAAAGTAATTCTCTACAACTTGGGGGTCAGTAGAAATATTTTTCTTTGTTACAGGTGAAGGAGCGCGTAATTTTGGAGCAATTTTTGCAAGAGTTCCTGACAGGTTTTTTATAAATTTTGGATAATTATCAGCAAAATGAGGAGCTGAAAGTATTAGATAGTCTGGTTTTATATTTCCACTCAATACCGCAGATAATGTAACTAAACAACCATAGGAATGTGCAAAAACAATTTTCTTTTCAACACTATCTAATAATTTAAAGCCTTCTTTTATAGCTTCATAATTTTCATTCCAAGACTCAATGTGTCCTTTATATTTGATGTCTCCGTGACCCGGTAGATTGATTGAAAAAGCTTGAATACCTAAGTTATTTAACCAATTTACATTGTCTTGATGTCTTCCTTTATGCTCAAACAAACCATGAACAACCAAAGCTCCAGAATTAGTCACAACATCCTCTTTTCTTTATTAAATTAATATTAATGAATATTGATTTCATAAAAGTTCCGTTTACGAATAATCCATCTATGCAAATTTATAATGGTGAAATATTTAATAAAAATCCAGATCAAAATTACATTAAAGAAAAATTAATTCAGTATAAAAGATATAAAAGAGATTTATATGGAGAGAATAGTGAATTTAAAAAACATAATTTATTAGATGCTGTAAAAGATAAATTGGAAATTGATAATAGTTCTTCATTTTTTGATATAGCTATGGGATTAGAAGAAGATATTGCAGTGCTTTACAAAGGAATCTTGGTATCAATACACTTTTCTTTTCCAAGTGGCTGGATACCAAGCTCTGGCATAGGGAAAGATTTCAAAGGACTCCATTACCCAGTTGCAGATAATGACAAATTGCTTGATGGAAGTAAAAAATTAACAGAATATATGAAAAAACACACAATAAGACGTTGGGTTTGGAATGTAACAACTATTGAAGGACTAAGTAATCATCCTTTAGTGGATAGGCCAAAAGAAATTCAATTTGAAAACTTATATTTTAGGTTAGAAACACAAATTTCAACTCCTATAAATTTAGATTCAAGTTTATTTCTTGTAAAAGTTCAAGTTGTTCCTCTTCAAAAAGTTTGGAATGATATTATGTTGGAAAGTATAAATTCTATGAGTGAAAATGTACTTCAATATAAAAAACTTAAAGAAATTAAAAACTATTTAAACATGGTTGCAAAATGAAAAAAGTATATATTGCCGGTCCACTTTTTGACGATCATGAAAGAGAATATTTAGAAAAGATTGCCACAACTTTAGAGAAAATTGGCTATCAAACTTTTTTACCTCATAGAGATGCAGGATTAGTTGAGGGTGAGTTTACTCACTCTAAAAAAACAGAAATATTCGATATCGATATAGAAGCTTTAAACGAAGCTGATATTTTAGTTGCACTTCTTACTGGTAGAGATGTTGACTCTGGGACAGCTGCAGAAGTTGGAATTGCTTATGCGCAAAGTAAAACATTAATTGGTGTTAATGCAAATAACATAAAAATTATAAATAATTTTGTCTGGGGGCTGTTCGATTATGGCAATAGAATTGTTAATAATATTGATGAATTAGAGGATGTTTTAAATGAAAAATAGATTTGTAAATATTTTTATAGTTTTCTTTTTTTCTGGAACTATAGCAAATTTATTTTTTCGATTATTAGACTTTACAATCTTCCGAAGTTCAGACTTTAAAATGCAAGACTGGAGTTACGGAAATATAGCTACCTTAGGCTTTGCAATAATAATGACTTATATTTGGATAAATAAAAATAAAAATTAATCGTTAATTTTTTTCTTAAAATCTTCTAAGTCATTTTTAGCTGCTTCAACTTGTTCCAATGAGATTTCTTGATCGCCGCTTATAGAACAGTTTGTATTACTTTTATACAAAGCATTTACTCTGGAATATACTTTTAAACGTACCTCCAGATAATTTAAATATATTTCCTGATAATTCCAATTTTTATCTATATTTTCAAAAAAATAATCTTTATCCTCGTCAATATTACTTGGAGAAATGTTATCAATGAAATTATTTAGTTCAAAGCTTGTATTGAATAATTCGTTTGATAAATTTGTATACTCTAGTTCCAATTTTTCGCACTCATCAAGTTCTATAAAAGAAGTTGTAGTTATTTCATTATTTGCACTAGAACTTGGGGACACCGAGCAATTTATAAAAACTACCATTAATACAATTATTTTTTTCATAACTTGTACTAATTATATGTATTCTTACGTTCCTTAAAAATTAAAAATAAAATAATAGAAGTAGAGATTGTAGTCAAAGTATTAGTTGTTAAAATTGGTAAATCATTTAAGAAATATCCGTAAACTAACCAAGATACAGAACCTAGGAATAAAAACAAATAAGTTATAAGCGATAAACCTCTAACATCTCGTGTTTTAATTGTTTTAATAGCTTGTGGTAAAAAGGAAAAAGCTGTAAAAAAAGCAGCAAAGTAGCCTATGATCACAAAATTCATTCTTACAGTCTATCAAGTTAAATAATATTGATTGAGATAAAATTACTTGTGGGCCTAGTTAGATTTGAACTAACGACCTCATCCTTATCAGTTAAAGAATCAGTTGGTGATCCCTTTAGGTTTCATGATTTACGACATACTGCTGTTGCATTAGCTATTAAAGACAAGGAGCATCCATTTGAGATATCTAAGATGTTAGGTCATACAAGTATCAAAACTACTTTTGATGTGTATGGGCATCTTTTTTAGTGCTTACTTATTTAATTGTTTATTTAAGTAATAACCTAAGAAACCTTCCCAAACAGCAAATACATAAAATGCTATAAAAGAAGTAATAGTTCCAGTTACCAACATTACAACAGCTGCCAAGTATCTAACTTTGTTTAGTCCAGTTAATCCTTCTTTAGTATCTCCTAATAAGAAAAAACAGGTAGCAAGAAACAACAATATTGTACTTTCTGCTCGAACTAAATCAACAGCAACACTACTAGGTAATGCTGCTGAAAAATCTAGTAGAAACACTCTGTATGCAATATTAGGTATTATTAATCCAAGTATTGCAAGTGCAATATATGCTACTGAGTCAGCTTTGTTAATTGTTTTCCAATCCATATGATAATTTTAACTTATTGATGGTGACTTTTTAGTGACTTTTGAAATATAAATTCTGAAAAATGCAGTGGGCCTAGTTAGATTTGAACTAACGACCTCATCCTTATCAGTCATTACCATCTAAATATCAGACCATATCTGTATGACTTAAGCCAAGAAGTCTAGCTAATTAAACCTTTTATCAAATCCTTTCTATCAATATCATAACCTATTAGAATTTCCAACTGAACTTTCAGGGGGAAATCAGGGGGAACAGTTTTGACCCCCAAGTTTCAATGTGGCATAGGGTCTAAATAACAATGTAACTCCTGAGATAATTGCTGGTAAATTTACAAAGATTTAGAACATATAAATTATGTATCTAACTCTCTTTTTTCTGTAGCAATCTGTGTATCAATTTCAGATACAATATCATCAATCTCTCTATTCACAACATCAAGGTCTAGAGTTTGTTTTCTTGCGTGTTGAGAGCTAAGTGAACGCAGTAAATAGATAACCATTGACCAACTACCAGACTCCTGTACGCCAGTAAAGACAATAGGTTTTTGTCGATTTTTTATGGAGATCTTAAAACCATCAATATAGGGCTCAATATCCATAATACGCTTTAGCTCTATTGTTCTTGTCTCTAAATCTCCCATAAAAAGTAGTTCGTTAAAGGTTAGTTTTAACTTTCCACTATCGAGTCTTCTCATCTCTTGATACGACCTTGCTTGTGAACCGCCAATATAAATTCCTTTTGCAACTCGAACTCCACTGTATCCTGCAATGCGTTTCGATCGTGGTTCGTGTAGCTCAACTGAAGCGTCTTCAATAAATGCATACACAGTGTCTTTTAGATAAGTTATTGAGGTCTGGTTATTCAGGGTGGTTTTTACTGAGTCAATGTAGTCTCGTGTCTGTTCTAGTTTTTCTAGGAGTTCTTGTGAGTGAAGTTCTGGAGTTACAAACCCACCACTATTATATTTTCTGTACGCAAAATATGTACCTACTAAAACTAAGAGAGCAATTACTTCCATATTTCTATGATACCAAACCCAACACTGATATAGTTTGAAACAGTCTTAGGGGGTTATTACAATCAGAGTAATGGTTGACAGACTTCCTGATAACGAAATTAGAG
>JAQCEB010000027.1 GCA_027729925.1 Actinomycetota bacterium | reverse complement strand
TAAAGACTTTTATATTTACTGGTAAGTTTTCTAAGAGTTGTTTTACAACAAAATAATGAACTACAACACCAGCTTTATTGTC
Organism: Actinomycetota bacterium; assembly: GCA_027729925.1. Classification (GTDB taxonomy): domain Bacteria; phylum Actinomycetota; class Acidimicrobiia; order Actinomarinales; family Actinomarinaceae; genus Actinomarina. The sequence continues at coordinate 9,240 of JAQCEB010000027.1, read as the reverse complement.
ACCTGAACCTCGTCCATATAGTCGTCCTTCTTTAATAACAGGTTTGAATGGTTCTGTATCCCATAATGAAATATCCCCAACAGGCTGAACATCATGGTGTGCATATAGAAGAATAGTCTTTCTTGATGGATCAATTTGAGTTTGGGCAATTACAGCTGGTTTTCCTCCAGCAACTTTGATAATTTGAGTATTTAAACCAAGACCTGCAAATAAGTTTTCAACGTATTGGGCTGAAGAATCAACATCTTCCCTATGGGCTTTGTCAGAGCTTATAGATGGAATCTCAACTAATTCTGATAAGAGTTTTGTAATTTCTTCAACTGACATATCGATATATTATTGTACTTTCTAAGTTATTCGTAAAACTATCTAACTAAAAAAGACTTTTTATTTTTTAAGAATCTGAGTAGCTAACTTTGTTTTTGCTACTACTCGTAGGAAATAGCTTCTAAAATATTTTGTCTCGAGGCTTTAATTGCAGGTAGTATTGCTGCAATTACACCAGCAACTATAGCAATTGCAATCCATAAAATAGTTTGACTGAGAGAAACTCTAAAAACACTAAACCCCTCATCTGCTAACGCCTGAATTAAACTCCATGCAAAAAATATTCCTAGACTTGTTCCAAGGAAAGCACCGAAAATAGAAATTATTGAAGACTCAATAAAGATCATTCTCCTGATCTGTTTTCTATATGTTCCAATCGCTCTCATGAGTCCAATTTCCCTTGTCCTTTCATAAACAGATAGGGACAAAGTATTAGTAATACCAAAAAGAGCTACAAATATTGAAATAGATAAGAAACCATAAATTACATTTAAGAGTTGTTGTATCTGATTATTAGCTTCCTCTACTAAACCATCTTGGTCTCTAACAGCTACACCTGGGTACTTATCTACAATTTCATTGATTAATTTATCAACTGTTTCAGACTTCTCAACAACATTAAAATATATTTCTGTATCAAGTGAATCGTTTGTAAAAAAATCATGGTTATTCAGTAGTAAAAAAAACTCAGCTGGAGGTGGTGTAGACCAATCAAAAATATAAGAAACTGTAAAGGTTTGATCTCCTTTTTCAGGAATTGTAAGGGTTATTTGGTCACCAATTTGAATATTGTCTCTTTCTGCTTTTTGTTTTAACACACCAATTGCGTCTTGTTTTAAGAAAGCTTCTTTTGAACCAGCAATATCTTCTGTTTTAATTAAATCAAATACAGTTTCATCAACAGCACCTAAAATCAGTGGCCTATCTTCAAATCCTACAATTGTAGCTCTTGAACGTGAAAGCTTTGTTACTTCATCTAGTGCTAATAGTTCTTCGGATAATCCAGTAGGAATACCTGGAGATGAAAAAACTTGAGCAGCACTAACTTGATAATCAGCTAAAACAACTTCTTCAACCAACTCTGTTGCTTGAGCCTTAAAAGATGTTGTAATCACATTTGCAAGTGAAATTAAAGTCAAACCAATCATTAATGCTGATGCTGTAGATGCCGTTCTTCTAGGAGTTCGTTTTGAATTTTCTGTTGCTAATTTTCCTAGTATTCCAAATAACAATTTATATACTTTATCAAAAAGCAAAACAAAAGGTTTAGTTATTGATGGAGTGATAATAGAAATTCCTATAAATATAACAGCTGCACCCAGTCCAACTTGCTGTAATGAAGTTAAATTCGGTAAATCCAAAAACTCATATAGAACTCCAAAAAGAGTTACAAATCCAAATAAAGACACCATACTTCCAAGCAAAAGTCTCAACAATAGAGATTTTCTCTTTGGTGTTGAGATGCTATCTCTAATAGCTTCTAGTGGACTAACTTGTGATGCTTTTCTTGCTGGAAGTATTGAAGATAAGACTGTAACTGTTATACCTATAGCTATTCCAGTTATTGCAGCTGATGGAGTTAATACCAAAGGTCCATCAGGTAAACCAAATTCAAAATATTTTAATCCCTCTTTAACTGCAACAGCTAGACCTATTCCAAGACCTACACCTAGTCCAGAACCAACAATTGACATAAATAAAGATTCAGAAATGACTAGTCGATATATTTGTCTTTTTGAAGTACCCAAAGCTCTAAGTAGTGACAACTCTTTAGTTCTTTGAAGAAGAATTATTCTAAAAGTGTTTTGGATAATAAATGCACCAACAAATATAGCTATTCCTGCAAATACATTTAATATCGTATTAAAAAAATCAAGTCCTTGTTTTATAGAGTTTGCTTGTTCAGCAGCTGCTTCTTGTGCATTAATAACATTCAAATTTTCAACATCTAAAGCTGAAATTAAATTTCTTACTATTTCAATATCAGCATTGTTTTCAATAACTACATTAATAAGATCTACTTCGCCAATAGAGTCTAAAAGTTTTTGTGCTGTTCTAAATTCAAATAGCGCGAATGATGCACCCCCAGGTGTTCCAACATTGGCAAATTCTGCAATTCCAACAATTGTAAATGTTGCTGGGGTTGCACCAGCTAAAATTGTAACTTTATCTCCAACTGTAAAATCATGATTCTTAGCGGTTACAGCATCCATAACTACTTCTTTTGTATTTGTTGGTGGATTGCCTACAGTTAATCTCCACTGTGGAGCAAATGGAGAAGTATCCCATGCCCCGCCAAATGTTGGAGCAAATCCGTTACTAATTAAAACAGTTTCTCCATCTACAACTTTTATAAATTGAGCAAAACCTAAAACTTCACCCCATGCATCTTTAACTCCAACTATTTGTTGTATTTCTTTAATTCTTGAATCTGATATTTTTTTAATATCAAAGGAGATAGGGCCTTGGCCTCCATTACCTTCAAAACCTTCAGCAAAACCTTCTTGTACAGGCTGAACGACTAAATCAATTCCTTCGTATATCCCAGAAAATAGATTGTCAAAAGCATTCTTATTTGATTCTGCAAAAATACTAGATGCAATAATTACAGCAACACCGAGTATTACAGAAGAGGTTGTTAAGAATATTCTAACTGGATATGTTTTGAGATTTTTCCAAGCAATTAATAGGAGCGGTCTTTTGGTAAAACCAAACATTACACCTCAGATAAAGAAGCTATTTCAGCAATAATCGCTTCATGACTTGGTTTCAATAAATCACTAGCAATCTTACCATCTTTTAACATAACTACTCTTTCGGCAAACGAAGCTGCAAAGGGATCATGTGTAACCATTATGATTGTTTGGCTCAATGTTTCAACAACAGACTTCATAAAAGTTAATAACTCTTTACTAGATTTTGAATCTAAATTTCCCGATGGTTCGTCAGCAAAAATTACTTCTGGCTTTGTTGCCATAGCTCTAGCAGCTGCAACTCTTTGCTGTTGTCCTCCAGAAAGTTCATTTGGACGATGCGTTAGTCTGTCTCCAATATCAACAGCCTTAACAACCTCTTTTATCCATTCTTGGTCTGGCTTTTTTCCAGAGATTGAAGCTGGTAGAGAGATATTTTCTTCTGCTGTTAATGTTGGAATTAAATTAAATGCTTGAAATATAAAACCAAAACTATCTCTTCTCATCTTTGTTAACTGTTTGTCATTAAGGGTTGAAATATCTGTACCTTTTAGAAATATTTGACCAGAAGTCGGCCTATCTAATCCAGCTAAACAATGTAGAAGGGTTGATTTACCAGAGCCTGATGGACCCATGATGGCTGTAAATTGGTTTTCTTCAAACTCAATATTTATTTCATTTAAAGCTATAACACTTGTTTCTTTTTCTCCATAAGTTTTTGTTAAATTTTTGGATGAAATAATTTTATTCATGTTGTCAATATTAGGTAGTAAGTGAATATATGATTATTTACAGATTTGAATTAACAAACTGGGACTACTTTTGGTTCACAGGCTCTTAATAAATCAGTGGTTTTTATTTTAAAAAGTGAGCTAGGCGTGCCAGCTGCGCACCAAACTTCATCAAATTCAATAAGTGTTTCATCAAAATAAAATAAAGGGTCATTGGTATGGCCCAAAGGTGCTACTCCTCCAATTGCAAAACCCGTTGTTTCTCTTACGAACTCTGCGTCAGCTTTTTCAATTTTTAAATTTGTATTTTTTTGAAAGACTCCAAAATCTACCTTATTAGGACCAGAGACAAAAATTTGAACTAATTTTTTTTGGTCAACTTCATAAAAAACAATCGACTTAGCTATTTGCGATAAACTACAACCAACAGCGTCTGCTGCTTCTTGAGAAGTTTTTGTTGAGACACTTAAATTTAATACATCAATACTTATATTTTTTTCTTTAAATGCTTCAATTACTTTTTCTTGGGAATATAGCTTTTTTTTCAATACTATTTAAAGACTACGGCTTAACTATTATTCTTGCAATTTCATAACCACCTTCGTGGTCTTCAACTTCAAACTCACCGGCAATATTAAAGTCGAATGCAATTTCTGTAACTTCATCAGACTTAACATTTAAATAAATATCATAGCCATGAAAATGTAGCTCTGTATCAATTGAAGATTCAATCTGAATTACAGCTTTAGTATCAAGCTCTACTTCAATAACTTGCAATAATTCTGGAACAGTTTCTTCAACGCTTATTTTGAAATATTCAACACTTACTTCCTCTTTTGGTTCTTCAATATTGTTGTTTATATAAATCGGGAGTAGTGTTTGATCCAACATAAGACTACTTTCTCCATCAGATGGATCTGTTTCCATAACTCTTAGAAAATATTTACCATCAACATACTCTGTTGTGTTCAAGTTAAAACTAAACTTATCTACCTCAAAACTTCCACCATTCGTAAAGTAAGTATCAACAATATTTCCATATTGGTCTAATAATTCCCAAATAACAGTTGCCTCAAAAGCAGAGGAACAACCTATAACTTCATAATTACCATTTATAACTTCTCCTGGAAATGGTCTCTCAATTGCAACAGTGTAGACTTCCAACTCGTTCAAGTTATTAAGTATTGTTGTACAACCAATTGCTTCATACGCGGGCAATAATTCAGATGAAATGTTGTCATTTGAATTTTCATCAGAAGGATTAGTTTCTTCATCATGGTGATCATCGTCTTCATCATGGTAATCATCGTCTTCAAGAAGTTCGTGATTGTGAGTAACATCAATATATTCATGTGCTAAGGCTGAAACAGTGCCTCCAAAAATTAATCCAATTAACAAAAATCCTGTTTGTAAACCATATCGACTTTTCTCTGAAGTATGAATTGTTGGAACAATATCACTTAATGCAATGTAAATAAAAAATCCTGCGATTCCACCATATAGATACCCCATTGGGATATTTAAATCTCCTCCGATCTGAAAAGTTAAAACTGCACCAATTACAGTTGTTAATCCAGAAACAATATTTCTGACAATTGTCTGTTTTTTTGTAAACCCAACCCTTAGCTGATTTCCAAATTCTCCAACTTCCAAAGGTATGTCGTGTGAGATTAATGCAAAAGTGGCCAACAAGCCTGTTTCTCTTCCTAGTAAAAATGCGCCACCAAGAGAAATACCATCTATCAAGTTGTGGAACACATCACCAATTACAAATAACCAACCTTGAGTATTGTTATCCGTAGACTTGTCTTCCTCATGATGGTGATGAAAAGTGCTAAAGCCTTTTTCGATTAGGAAAAATATAATAACTGCACCAAGTGTTGCATTTAAAACCTGTATACCTTCTTCTGCAATGCCTTCTGGAAGTAAATCTCTAAATCCAATTATCAATAAGACACCAGCTGCAAAAGGTGTACCATATTTTACAAGTTTTTCAGAAAGTTTCTTACTGCTGAGTAAAACTAATGCAACAGAAAGTGATAGCAATCCAGCAGAAAGGCTGGCTAAAATTACAATAATTAATTCTGGCATAGTAACCTCTAAAAATAATTGAGAATAGTTCTCATTTTTATTGAGAATAGTTCTCATTTTTATTTATGTCAACATATAATAAAGTTATGCAAAAAAAACCAAGAGAAATACTTTCAAATAACAATATCTCAATTACAAATCCCCGTTTGCTTGTTATAGAAGAACTCCTTTCGATTAAAAAACCTATAGCAATAGAAGATCTTCAAATTAGATTAAAAAATACTGTTGCTATCTCAACACTTTATAGAGTCATATCTGATTTAAAAAGTATCAATATTTTAGAAGAAATTATATCACCAGATAATATAACAATGATTGAGTTATCGCTGCTAGATACTTCACATCATCATCATATGTTTTGTGAAAAGTGTCGAGATGTTATAGATATTGAACTAAGTGAAGTTTTTGAAAACAAATTAGATAATGAAATCAGAACATTAGAAAACAAACTTCAAATGAAAATAAATGACCATGGACTTGAATTATTTGGAGTTTGTAAAAGGTGTTTAAAAAATTAGAGCAATTAAATTTGCATTCAAGAGGTGTGACTGAAGCATTTCAAGAGTAATGTTATGAAAAAAAGTTTTAGAAACATTTAAGGGGATTGTCATAAAATCAGCAGTTACAGTGCTTTTTACAGCAATAGCAGTTTCTACATAATCTTTATCTACTACGTTACAAACTACACACATGATTAAATCTTATAATAATACTAATTACCCTACAAGGATGTAAATATATAATCACTTTATAAATGTTTTTTGGAATAAACTTTAATCACGGGATTGGTAGTGTTGGTGATCTTCCAATTCCTTTTGACACAGTATTAAACATTTCAGCTCTTGTCATTGTTCTAACGTTTGTATTCTTAAAAATTTCTTGGAAAGATTCAATTCTTACAAAATCAGAAACTTTATTCGAAGATAATCAAAATACATTTGGAAAAATTTTTGGTGTAGTAATACTACTCTTATTGGTTTTACCTGGATTTATTAGTGACGAAACAGCAAAAACATCCGTTGTTCCTTTAATTTTATGGGTGTTTTTATGGATTGGAGTTCCTGTCTTTGGATTAATTTTTGGTGATGTTTATGCAAAATTTAATCCTTTAGCAATTCTTAACTTAAAAAGTAATAAACCAAACAATGTTTATGTAGCCTCAATATTATTTTTAGGACTTACATGGTTTGAACTTGTTTGGAATAAACCTGGGAATCCTCAACATATTGGTACAGTTTTTCTAATTTTATTTTTAGTAACAAATCTCATAAGAAAATCCAGTAAATCTTCTTCTGTAGAAGTTGATCCCCTTTTATTGCTCCATCATCTTTACAGCAAGTTGAGACTGACAAATAAAAAACCTTTTCTAAAAGGCTTATTAGAAAATATTGCCAATTTAATAAATTTGAAAGGAATGGAGTATTTTATTCTCTTGATGATTGGAACTGTAACATACGATGGACTTCGTGGAACTACTTTTTGGTATAACCAATTTGGATCTTCAACTCTTGATTTAGGTTTTTCAACATTTGCCTTTTTAAGTATCAATCTCATGGTGATTATTTTTTATAGATTTGCATGTTGGTTTGCTATCAAAATTAGTGGCGAAAATTTAAATTTGAATGATGTATCTCTGCAATTTGGACACACTATGCTTCCAATAGCATTCGCTTATCATGTGACACATTATATAAGCCTGCTTCTATATGAATCACAAAGTACTGTATATAGGTTTAATGACCCTTTTGGAACAGGATTAAATCTATTTGGTGTCAATGAAATAACAATAAATTATTTTCTTACACCTGTTGCCTTATGGGGAATACAAGTTTTTCTTACTTTAGCTGGACACATGTTAAGTGTTGTCTTAGCACATGACTTGTCGGTTAAATTATTTGGCCATCAGCAAAGTGATAAAACACAGTACATTTTTCTATTAATTACAGTCGGATTAACTCTTCAGGCTTTGTTTGTTTTAAGCGTCCCGTAAAGCCAGTTTTTTTTCTATACTGCTTACTCTTTCAGCAATTGGTGGGTGAGAGTAATAATAAGAACTATATAATGGATCTGGGGTTAAGTTTGAAGCATTGTCTTTGGAAAGCTTTAATAACCCAGAGATCATATGCTCTCCATCGGTAAATTGAAATGAGAAATCATCAGCAGCAAACTCACGTTTTCTAGATAACGAAGCTGTAAATGGTTTCGTAAAAAATGTATAAGACCCAATAACAAGATAAAAGAGTAAAAATTTGGAGTATACAGTTAAGCTATCTAGACCATGGGAAATAAAAAAGTTATCACTTTTAAGAATTTCACTGAGTAAATAAAAACCAGCAAAACCAAAAACTAATGAGCTAATCAACATTTTTCTTACATGACCTAATTTGTAATGTCCAAGCTCATGTCCAAGAATTGCTTCCATCTCATCAGGGTTGATTGTTTTAAGTAAAGTATCAAAAAATACAATCCTTTTATTCTTTCCAAATCCAGTAAAAAATGCATTTCCATGAGTACTTCTTAAACTCGCATCCATAACAAACAATCCTTTTGATTGGAACTTAACTTTTTCTAGCAGTTTCTCAATTGGTTTTTTGAATTCTTCATTATCAAGTGGTTCAAACTTGTTAAACAAAGGCATAATCAGGACTGGGTATAAGAAAAAGATTATTGCCTGAAGCGCAAATACAGCAGCAAAAGCGTAAAGCCACCATAGGTCACCTAAGTTATCTAGGATGTAAATTACTGTTGCATAAAGCACTGAGGTTAAAACGCCAGAAACCAGCAAACTTTTAAAAATATCAGTGACAAATGTTTTTCTTGTGGTTTTATTAAAACCGTGGCGTTCTTCTATTACAAAAGTTGAGTAAATTGCAATTGGAAGTTCAATAATTTCTGAAATAATAATTAACAACAGACCGAGTAAGACAGCTCCAATAACATTTGATGATGTTACACCAATTACTATTTCCGTTAGTGAATTTAGTAATCCACCTAATGTAAACATTAGCAATACCCCGACAGAAAAAAGCGAGGTGACAATTGAAAATTTTAAACGATCAGAATTGTAATTTATTGACTTGGTGTACTCCTCCTTTGTAACTACATTTTTAAATCGATCTGGGATTTCTGAACTATTTTCTTTGATGGAAGCTAAGTTTCTAATTTTAAGATATGTTTCGATTGAAAATTTCAAAGCAATTAATATTAAAAAATAAATTGTAAAGTTTTGAGAGTTTAAAAATTCTTGCACAATGAAATCATTATAGATTAGCCAATTTTATAAAAACTAAAGAGGTTTGTTCAATATTTAGTAAATTATTGACCGAATCTTCTCTCTCTTTGTGCATATTCTCTTAAACACCTTAAAAAATCTATTTTTCTAAATTCTGGCCAATAAA
>JAQCEB010000026.1 GCA_027729925.1 Actinomycetota bacterium | reverse complement strand
GTGGTAAGTTGTCCACTTACTCACCTTAATCCCGATAGATGCTATTTTTCCTTTTGTAGTCCACACACCAGTATCATCATCTTTTGTAAAAGCTTCAATTTTAAAATCTTTTAGAGTATTTATAAGGACATTTTCTAAAGCTCTAACATAAGGTAGAACTTTTTTAGGGTCTGAGAGCCTTATAATCGGATAACCAATTAATTGACCTTCACCATGAAAAGTAATATCACCACCCCTATCAGTTTCAAAGTACTCAATGCCAAGTTCTTTTAATTTATCAGATGAAACTAACAGATTATTTGAATCACCTGATCTTCCAATAGTTATGACTTTTTCGTGTTCTAACAATAACAAATAGTCTTCATTGCTTAATTCAAGAGCTACAGATTGATGAAACCCTTTTTGTAAATCATAAGCTTCAGAATATGGTAGTTTACCTAACCATCTTATGTTTAAATTTCTCAAGATAGTTCCTGAGTCCAGTCAGTGAACTCCAATTTATCTTTTATAAAATTAAGAAATAACAAGGCAATTGAACCATCAAATACTCTATGGTCCCAAGTTAAGCTCAAAACTCCAGTATGTCTAATTGCAATAGAGTCTGAACCATCGCTATTAGTAATTACAACAGCTCTTTTTTTGACTGATTCAGTAGAAAGGATTGCAACATTTGGTTGATTAATAATCGGTGAAGTTATAAAAGAATTAAAAGAACCATTATTTGAAATCGTAAATGTGCTTCCTGAAACATTTTCTAACCCAAATTTTCCACTTCTTAAAAGTGTTGAAGTTTCAGATATTTTCTTTGCTATTCCTTTTAAGTTATAAGAATCTGCATCTTTTATAGTTCCAACTAACAAACCTTCCTGATTCAAATCGACTGCAATACCTAAATTAACATGTTTGTGTAAAGTATGAGTACCAGCTTCTAAGTCGAAAGAACTGTTTACAGTCGGAAATTCTTTCAATGCAGAAATAGTTGCAAGTGAAATAAACGGCAAGTAAGTTAACGAAAATCCGTTGTCTTCCTTAAATTTTGACTTAAATTTACTTCGAGATATTTCTAAACTTTCATAATCCACTTCAACTGATGTCATTACGTGCGCTGATATTTGTTTTGAAAGCACCATGTTTTGTGCTATTCGTTTTCTCAATCGAGTTATCTCTCCAGAATCTATTTTTGAAGCTCTAGATTCAGATTTATGGAGTACTTCTTTATCTTCAACATTTGTATTTTGAGTAACATTTTTTTCAATATCAGTTTTATTTTGGCTGATGTAAATTTCAAGATCTTTTCTAGTTATTCTGCCATGTTTCCCAGAACCATTAACTAGAGTTAAATCTATATTATTTTCACCAGCAAGTCGTCTAACGATAGGTGACAAGTTTTTATTCTGATTATTTTTAATGGCATCTATGTCTTTTTTTTGGGACTCATCAGATGCAACTGTAACTTTTTCAGTCTGAGCTGGTTCTGGGATAATATTAGATTGCTCATTATTTTTATTTTCTTCTTTTTCTGCATTCCCATTTAACTCTAGAAGACCAACCCCAACTTCAACTGTCTCGCCTTCTTCGACTAATAAATTAGTAACTTTTCCTGCAAATGGTGATGGGACTTCTGTATCAACTTTGTCAGTAGATATTTCTAAAATTGGATCATCTTCTTTTACTTCATCTCCAACTTTTACTAACCACCTTAAAACTGTTCCTTCTGTAACAGTCTCACCTAATTGAGGCATTGTAACAATCTGACTCATTGTTTTATTGTAATCCTTTTATTGCACTTACTACTTTGTCAGCATTTGGAATGAATGCGTCTTCTAATATTGGGGCAAAAGGAATATGTGTATTAGGAGGGGTAATCTTTAAAATTGGATTATCTAAATTCCAAAAACCTTTTTCAGCAACTAAAGACGAAACTTCTGAAGCAACTGAAGAAAATGGTACATCTTCTTGGAGAATACATAAATTAGAAGTCTTTTCTACTGACTTTAAAATAATTTCCTCATCTAACGGTACAATTGTTCTTAAATCAATTATTTCTACAGATATATTATCAGCTTCTAGAGCATGTGCAGCTTCCTGAGCAACAGAAACCATGCCCGACCAAGTTACTATTGTGAAATCTGTACCTTCCTTAACAACAGCACCCTTTCCTATCTCAACTTCATACAAACCAAGTGGAACATCCATTTTTAGATCTGGTTTTCTATAAAGTTTTTTGTGCTCCAAATACATTACTGGATTTGGATCATATGTTGCTGCAATAAGTAAACCTTTAGCATCATATGGATTAGAAGGTGCAACTATTTTTATCCCAGGATGGTGAGCAAGCATTGACTCGGGACTTATAGAATGAAATGGACCGGATCTAGTCCCAGCACCAGTTGGTCCTCTAACAACCATTGGAACTGATTTGCCTGCTTTCCAATAATATTTTGCTGCTTCTGTTGTAATTTGATCTAAAGCTGGATAAACAAAATCATAAAATTGTAACTCAATAATCGGTTTTTTCCCAGCCAGAGCCGCACCAACTGCAGCTCCTGTAAATGCACCTTCAGATATTGCTGTATCTAAAATTCTATCTGGTCCGTATTTTGCAAATAAACCTTTCGTCGCTTTAAATGCACCTTCAAATTCACCAATATCTTCTCCCATCATGAACACATCTTTATCATTTTCAAGCAATTCATCTAAACCATTGGTGATTGCTTCGATTAGATTCATAGTTTTTGTTTCACTACTATCTGATTGCTTTACTTCTGTATTCCTTTTAGCAAATATATCTAAAATTTCATTCTCAGGTTTTGGATCATTCTGAGTTTTAGCCCATTCAAGAGTTTCTTTTATTTCATTCTCTAATTCTTCAGTTAGTTTTGTAAAATCTTCTTGAGTAAATAAACTTTCATCCATTAATGAATGTTCGAATCTACTAATTGGATCACGCTTCATCCAAAAGTCTCTAACTTCTTTTGTTACATACTCAGCAGGATCATGACCTGCATGGCCATAATGTCTAAATGTAACAAGCTCAACAAGAGTTGGGCCATTACCATTTCTTGCATGTTCACATGCTTCGTGAATAGTATTCATTACTTCATAAATATCATTTCCGTCAATTATTTTTGAAGGTATTCCATACCCCAAACCCCTGTCTGCAACATTTGGAGTTCCAAATTCAGTTTCGTTAGGAGATGAATAGGCAAATTGATTATTCTGAACTGTAAAAACTATTGGAAGATTAGAAACTCCCGCCATATTGATACTTTCATGCCATGTTCCAGTTGCTGTTGCACCTTCTCCACAATTTGCAACAGCTACGATACCTGAGTTGTCTAACTTTGAAGCTAAAGCCCAACCAACTGCTACTGGAGCAGAGTCAGGTAAAGGTGAAACAACCATTAAAGTTCCTTTATCCACAACTCCAAAATGACTGTTACCATCTCTTCCTTTAGATGGTCCGTCATGTTTTCCAAAAAAGTTAAGGGCAATTTCTTTTAAAGTTACACCTTTTTTGATTTGAACCCCTAAGTCTCTATGTGTACCCCCAAAAATATCTTTCTCGCTCATCCCAGCAGCTATACCTGCCATTGATGCTTCTTGGCCAATACCAGGATATACTGCTCCGCTTAACTGTCCGCCTTTATAAAGCTTTAGAAGTCTTTCTTCTAATTGGCGTTGAGTTTTCATTGATTTATAAATATCCCAAAGTTGCTCTTTAGATAAATTAGAAGAATATCCACTTCTAGTAATTTTTTCTATTTCCATAATCAATGCAATCCCTTTCCACTTAAACTTAACAATGATTCACCAATAGATTCACTAAGTGTTGGGTGAGCATGAATAAACTCACTTGCTTCACTTGGTAATGCTTCCCAACCCACCATATACATTAATTCATGAATCATTTCACCTGCTGCTGGTCCACAGACACTAGCACCGATAATTGATCCTGCTTCTTCTGCATAAACTCTAACCACCCCTTGATTTTGATTTTGAATCAATGCTCTTCCGACTCCAGCAAAACTGTGTTGTGATTGTTTAATAGTAATATTTTGTTCTTTTGCTTTTTCAGCATTGATTCCAACTTCAGCTAACTCAGGTCTGGTATATACAACAAACGGAATAGCGGAATAATTAATTGGCTTTTTTTCTCCAGTAGCAATAAAAGTAATAGCACTGATTGCCTCTGCAAATGCTACATGTGCTAATTGAGGAGTCCCATATACTATATCGCCAATTGCAAAAATATTATCTTTTGCAGTTTGATAGGTGTCTAGATTAACTTCAACGTAACCTTTATTAACTACAACACCTGCTTTTTCAAGTCCAATATTTTCTGTTAAAGGAGCTCTTCCCACAGCAATTAGAACAGTATCAAAATCTTGACTTTCTTTATCAGAAAATTCTACAGTTTTATTATTTATTGAATTTATTGAAGTTCCTAGCTTAAACTGTATACCCCTTTTAGATAATTGTTTTCTTAATTCACTAGATGTTCTTTTATCTAAGCCAGGAAGAATTTCATTATCTAGTTCAACAACAGTAACTTCAGAACCAAGATCGTTTAAAAGACTAGCAAACTCACAACCTATAGCCCCAGCACCAACAACACATACTTTTTTTGGTGGCTCTTCCCAGTTTAAAGCTGTGTCAGAAGTTATAATAAATTTTTCGTCTACTTCAATATTAGGAATACTTCTTGGCTTTGAACCTGTTGCAATAAGTATGAAATCTGACTCCAACTCAACTTCTGAACCATCTGATTTTTTTACTATGACTGTATTAGAATCTTTTACTGAACCCCAACCTTCAACAACTTGAACCTTTTTAGATTTAAGTAGTATTCCAATACCTCCAACTAATTTATTAACTGTATCAAATCGCTTCTTTGCCGTTTCTGCCCAATTTATCTTTTTTTCTTTGATTTCAATTCCGTATTCATTTGAAGTATCAATTTCATGATTTAATTCAGCTACATGAAGCCAATATTTAGCAGGTATACATCCTCTATTTAGACATGTACCGCCTAAAGTGTCAGATTCAATTAAAGTAACTTCTAAATCAAAATTGCTTGAATAAAGTGCTGCAGCATAACCCGCAGGACCTCCGCCTATAATGGTTAATTTTTTCAAATTACCTCTTTCCAGATAGGATCTCTACCTAATCGAGATAACAACTACTTTTCTTTTGGGGTTTCCATCAAAAAAAGATTATCGTTATTTTCAACTCCTAATTTACTAAACTTTAGCTAAAGTTCAAAATAAAGATTATCCCTAATTAAATTACAATGTAACTATGCAAACTAGACATCTGTTAATAGCTTCGCTAATAACTGGGTTATTGATTTTAATTTCTTTTGGTGTTTGGCTGGCAACCTTTTAATATGAATAGTTTCAATCTTGGAAATGGAATTTTCCATATTCCTATGGAGTTACCTTGGTCTTCACCTGGATTTGTAAATGTTTATTTACTGGAAGACAAAAATGGTTTTGTGATGATTGATTGTGGGGTCGATGGAGAAGAGTACTATCAACTACTGATTGAGCATTTGGATAGTTTTAAAATAAATATTAAAGATATAAATTTATTAATTGGTACCCATATGCACTCTGATCATATTGGCTTATCAACTCGAATTAGAGAGCAAGGTGTAAAATTTGCTCTTTATAAAAACTCTACAGATTTTATAACTCACTACAATGACTGGAAAATAAGGTTTAGAGAACTAATTATATTAGCTGAAAAACAAGGAGCTCCAAAGAGTTTCCTACAAGACTTGAATGAAATTGAAACTCCAATTTATGCTGGAAAAGTAACTAAGCCAGATCTACTTTTAGATGAAGGTGCAATTACAGAAGTAGATAGGAAACTATTTACAGTTTTTACTCCAGGGCATGACATTACTGAAATCTCACTTCATGATGCAAGTTCTGGAATAATTTTTTCAGGAGATCATATTTTGCCTAAAATAACACCATTCATACCAACCACAAACGAGGATGATGATATGCTTGGAAGGTACGGTGATTCACTTGATAAAGTATTAAATATTAGTCATTCCATAATTGCACCTGGACATGGTGGCTTAATTACCAGCCCATATGAAAGAATTGAACAAATGAAAATTCATCATAAGAAAAGATCTGAAAGAATATTAGAAATATTAGCTTTGTCTAAAAAAAGTGGCTGGGAGATACTCGAGGAGCTTTTTCCTAGAAATCTAGATCAATTAAATTTAAGATTAGCTTTTCAAGAAACTATGGCCCACATCTTGTATCTCAAAAATAATAAAAAAATTAATTTTAATGTAGTAAATTCAGTTCAAGTTTGGGAAAAACTAAGTTAAAGAATATCCCCTATTTAAAGCTTCTTCTAATGTATCTGGTCCAAATGCTTGAATCAAATTTTTAGAAATATAGTCAACATTATCTAGTTTTTCTAGGAGTCTTTCAAATTGGTCATTATCATCACAGTCATAAACTCTCATATTTGACCTAAGACCAACATATCTATTTTTTTCAAAACGTTTTAATCTATTCAAATTACAAACTTATTAATTTTGCGATATTGTCTCTAGCTGTTTTTGGAGTTCCGAATAATAGAGAATCCGACTTAGCTTTCTTAAAATATAGATGGGCAGGGTGCTCCCAAGTAAAACCAATTCCTCCATGAACCTGGATATTGTCACCTGCTAATTTATTTAATACTTCTGAACAGTACGATTTAGCAAGCATTGCACTCATTTCAACTTCAACTTTATCATTACTATCAGCTCTTATTGAGCTGTATGCGACGGATTTAGCGCTTTCTAATTGAACCAACATATTTGCACATATATGTTGAATTGCTTGAAATGAACCAATTGGCCTACCAAATTGAATTCTTTCTTTAGCATAAGTTATTGCCATGTCTAAACATGCTTGAGAAGCACCGACTTGCTCCATTGCTAAATAACTTATTGAAGTATTCTTAACTGTTTCCCAAAGTTCTAAATCATCCTTAGATTCAGTAAGAAAATTTTCCTCAGAAATAATAACATCTGAAAAATTAACTTCGCACATTGGTCTTGTTTGGTCTAATGATGGAGTAATATCTATAGAAATACCTTGTTTGTCAGATTCAAGAATAATAAATTTAAAACTTCCATTAAATTCTGCAAGTACAATCAAATAATCACTTACATCTGCAAACATTGTGTATCTTTTTGAACCATTCAAGATAAAATTTTGATCTTTAGCTTCAACTTTAGTTTTCAAATTTTTAGTATTTATTTCATAGTCGTTATTTTCATAAACTGCAAAAGTACCTATTTTTTCTCCAGTAATTATGGTTTGTAAAACTTTGTCTTTAATTTCTTTTTGAGAATTTAAAATTAAGTTTTTAAATACTACACCTGAAGAAAATATGGGAACTATAGGCATATAATATCCAACAACTTCATAGAGGATTGCTGAATCTGTTCTTGAAAAACCCAAGCCACCATCTTGTTCTGGTACATCTAAGGCTATCCAGCCTTGTTCAGAAATAAGTTTCCAAATTTTTTCATCTAATCTACAGTTATTATCAACTTGTTTTATTGTATTTAGAAGATCAATATTTTCTTTTAATAACTTAGTAGCATTTTCTTTAATTTCTATTTGTGTATCTGTGAGAGTGAACTGCATTATTTAATTTTAATTTTATTTTTTTATTTCGCTAATGATATTCAAGTTGTTTTAAATAATAATTAACATACATAATATGTTAGAAATTAAAAATTTACATGTTTCTGTTGATAATATTGAAATCTTAAAAGGTGTGTCATTAAAAATTAATGCTGGTGAAGTACATGCAATTATGGGCCCTAATGGCTCTGGAAAATCTACCTTAGCAAATGTAATAATGGGAAACCCGGTATATGAGGTTACTAAAGGAAGTATCCTTTTCGAAGGTGAAGATATAACTGAGGAACCTGTCGATAATAGGGCAAAAAAAGGATTATTCTTAGCTTTTCAATATCCCGAATCTATCCCGGGTGTAACAATTGTTAATATGCTTAAAACAGCTTTAACTAACATTGAAAATACTGAATTCACTACCCTTGAGCTTAGATTAAAAGTTGCTGATGCTATGGGACAGCTTGGTCTCTCTCCCGATTTTGCTGATAGATATTTAAATGAAGGCTTTTCTGGTGGTGAAAGAAAAAGAAACGAGATACTTCAGTTAGCTGTCTTGAATCCTAAACTTGCAGTTTTAGATGAAACAGATTCTGGCTTAGATGTTGACGGCTTAAGGGTAGTAGGTGAAGGTGTAAGTAAGCTCAAAAGTGAAGATAAAGGATACTTAGTAGTAACCCATTACCAAAGGTTACTCGACTATATAACTCCCGACTACGTCCATGTTTTTGTTGATGGAAAAATTGTAGATTCTGGTGGTTTAGAACTATCAAAAAAACTCGAAGAACAAGGTTATGAATCATATTTATGATAGATACTGTTGAGTTAAAAAAAGATTTTCCAATTTTTAATCGAGTTATAAATGGTAACTCACTTACTTATTTAGACTCGGGAGCAACTTCTCAAAAACCAATTCAAGTATTAAATAAAATGAACGAAATCTATGAACACTTTAATGCCAATGTCCATAGAGGTACCTATCAATTATCTTCTGAAACTACAACTTTATATGAGAATGTTAGGACTAAATTTAAAAATTTTTTAAATGCATATTCATCAGAGGAAATTATTTTTACAAAAGGTTGTACAGAAGGTTTTAACCTATTGGCTCAAAGTTTAACTAAACAATTTAATCAAGGTGATGAAATTGTGTTAACTGAAATTGAGCATCACGCAAATATAATCCCTTGGCAAATGGCTGCTAAAGAAAGAGGCTTAAAATTAAAATTTGTTAATATTGATAAAAATTTTAATTTAGATCTAGAACATTTTGAATCTCTTTTATCAGAAAAAACAAAAATAGTTTCAATAGTTGGTGAATCAAATATCTCTGGGATGTTAACTGATATTCCTTCAGTAACAAAAATGGTGAGAGAGAAAACTAGCGCATACATTATTTTAGATGGCGCTCAGTTAGTTCCCCACAGATCAGTAGATGTACAAAAACTTGGAATTGATTTTTTATGTGTCTCCGGTCATAAAATGCTTGGACCTACTGGTATTGGAATTGTTTGGGGTAAAAAGAAACTATTAGAAGAAATGGAACCTGTTTTTGGTGGAGGTGATATGATCGAAGAGGTTAACTTTGATAGTGCAACTTGGGCTCCTATTCCTCACAAATTTGAACCGGGAACTCCTCCATATGTTGAAGCTATTGGTTTAGGCGAAGCTGTAGATTATTTAACTAGACTTGGAATGGAAAATGTGCAAAAACATTCTGATGAACTTAGAAAATATGCGCTAGAAAAATTAAATTCAATAAATGAACTTAGGATAATTCATTCCAAAGCAGAAAAATCAGGTTGTACATTCTCAATGCATGTTGATGGAGTCCAC
>JAQCEB010000025.1 GCA_027729925.1 Actinomycetota bacterium | reverse complement strand
ACTTGGGTTATTTTGAATCTTTATTTTTAATTGCTTGTAAAGTTTTTCTCTTAAATAATGATGATTACTTTATTTGCGAAGCAGGCATTGGTGGAAAGCTAGATACTACTTCAATTATTCAAAGTAATACTGTTGTATTAACTAACATTGGTTTTGATCATCAAGAATTATTAGGTAATTCTAAGTTAGAAATTTTAGACCAAAAAGTAAATATCTCACAGAATATTAAAAATTTGTTTATTGGTGAACTTGATAAAAGTTTAATTTCGAATATTAAATCTCTAAATAACAGTATTGAAAGAATTTATTTTTCAAAAGATAGTTCTCTTAATTTTGATTTAAATTTCGATGAACTCTCATATGTTCAAAAAAATGCGATTTTAGCATTTCTTGTCTTGGATAAACTAATAGATTTCAAAAACACTTTTTCTATTGAAAATGAAACTTTTCAACAGCCAGGTAGATTTGAAACTGTAAGCATAAAGCCTTTGAAAATAATTGATGGTTCACATAATATAAGTGGTCTTGAGGCAGCTATCAGAGATTATCAAAAAAAATATCTAAATGATCCAATTGATGTTTTTGTTGGATTTAAAAAAGGTAAAAATTATAAAGAGATGCTTATGTTAATTTCAAAGTATTCATTTTTTAATATATTTGTTATTAATGACGATGAGTTCTATCAGCAGGAAAAAGTAGAAAATTTAACTGATTATTTAGATTTAATCAAAAAAAACTATGCTGTTGTACCTTTAGATTATTTTGATAATAATATGAACTCGTCTATTTTGATAGGTAGTTTATATTTAATTGGAGAGTACAAAAAAAGGAACAAGCTATGAAAACATTTTTTATGATTAAGCCAGATGGAGTAAAGAGAAATTTAATCGGTGAAATCATTTCTAGAGTTGAAGCTAAAGGTTTTGTTATATCAAAATTAAAAATGATGAAAATTGACAAGAGCTTGGCAGAAGAGCACTACAAAGAGCATTCAGATAAACCTTTTTTTAACGATTTAGTTTCATTTATAACGAGTGGGCCAGTTGTAGCTATGCAAGTTGAAGGGGAGAATGTGGTTTCTCAAATGAGAAATTTAATGGGAGCTACCAATCCAGCAGATTCTACCCCAGGTTCAATTAGAGGAGACTTAGCAACTGAATTAGACAAAAATGTAGTACACGGTTCAGATTCCGATGCTAGTGCAGAACGGGAACTGGCTCTGTTTTTCAATAAATAAAAACTAATTTAAAAACTAATTTAAATGATTAACCTATTAATACATGGTTGATTTTAACTTAAGAAGAACTCTTTTTGGTGGTAATGATATTGCTATAGATTTAGGCACTGCAAATAGTTTAATTTATGTAAAAGGCATTGGTGTTGTAGTAGATGAGCCAACTTTATTAGCTGTTAATAAGAGCGATAAATCAATCATTACTATTGGTCAAGAAGCAAAAAAACTTATAGGTAGAGTCCCAGACACTATTGAACTTGTAAAACCATTAAGAGATGGTGTTATTTCAGAAATTGAAATGGCGGAAGAATTTGTTAAAACTCTCCTAAGTAAAGCTATAGGTAGATCTTACTCAAGACCAAGAATTGTAATATGTGTTCCTAATGGAGTTACAAGTGTCGAACAAAGATCTATAGAAACAGCCGCACATGCAACTGGTGCTTCTGAAGTTTTTACAATTGAAGAACCTATGGCTGCTGCTATTGGTTCAGGATTAAATATATTTGAACCTTATGGAAATATGATTATCGATATAGGTGGAGGAACTACAGAGATTGCAGTGATTTCAATGGGGGATATAGTGAATGCTAACTCAGTTAGAGTTGGTGGAGAAGACATGACAGAAGTACTTATGGAGTGGCTAAGAAGGGAACATCAAATTTTAGTTGATGAGGGAATTTCAGAAAGCATAAAACATGCAGTTGGTTCTGCTTTCCAATACGATAAAGAACCACAAGTTACTGTCACAGGTAGAGACATTGTTAGAGGAATTCCAAAACAAGTATTACTTGAGGCTAGTGATGTTAGAGAAGCATTAGCTCCAGTAGTTAACGATATTATTGAAGCAATAAGAATTTCATTATCTCAAACACCTCCTGCTCTAGTTTCAGATATTGATAAA
Organism: Actinomycetota bacterium; assembly: GCA_027729925.1. GTDB lineage: Bacteria > Actinomycetota > Acidimicrobiia > Actinomarinales > Actinomarinaceae > Actinomarina. The sequence goes on along the minus strand of JAQCEB010000025.1, from coordinate 9,119 downwards.
GATGGAGCTTGGTTAACAGGAGGTGGTTCATTATTAAGAAAATTTGATAAAAAAATTGCAGATGAATTAGGTATACCTATAAATCATTCGGAAGATCCTCTTAGTTCAGTTGTTATTGGATCAGGTATTTGTCTAGAAAGATTTCAAGATTTCAAAAGTGTCCTAAAGCTATCTCCAAAACCAAATTAATATGCATAAACAAAATATTGGATTTATACGAAAGTATATAATCTTTTTTTTATTTCTATTTTTATCAATGCTTTTAGGTGTTGTAGATTTTTTTTCAAACAACACAATTTCAAATTATTTTCCCAACAAAATAGAAATTAATTTTAGTTTTGCAGAAAATATTAACTTTTCAAATTCAGAAATATTAGAAAACTTTTATTCAAAACAAAAAATTGTATCTGAAAATATAAGATTAAAACAAGAAGTTCAAGATTTAAGAAAACTAATAATTAAAAATCAGGAACTGGAAACAAAAATAAGTTCTTATGAAAAATTTATTAGTGAAACTGAAAATTTAGAATTTCAATACCTTAATTCTAATTTAGTATTAATTAACTTAAGTGGCGAATATTTGATTTCAGGCGGAAAGTCTTCGAACTTAAAGTCTGGTGATATTGTATTAAATGAAGAGGGTTTTGTAATAGGATATTTAGGCGAAGTCTTTAATGACTATTCAATTCTGGAAACATATTCTTCAGTTAGATTTTCCTTACAAGCTATCGACAATAAGGGAAATAAATATTTGATTTCTTCAAATGGTAATACAATTATCATTTCTTCTATTGATTCTCTAGACAGCAATACAAATGTGAGTCTCATTTATACAGATATTAGCTTTGGAAATATTGGGAAATTTCCAGTGATAGATTTATCTTCATTTGAACAAACCATTATCGGTGAAAAGTTAATCATAAATATTGTGATTAATGAAAACTTTACATCTCAAACTAATTTTTATATTCCTATAAATAAATGAAATATTTCAGATTTATTCCTTATTTATTTCTAATTCTTTTTTTTCAAATTGTTCAATTATCGTTGAATGTTTTATTCATGTCTTTTGAATTTAATTTATTTTTATTTTTGATAGTCCTTGTTTTGTTAGGCACATTAAGCAATCCTGAAAAATTTTTATTACCAGTATTTTTGACAGGAATATTCTATGATATATTTTTTAGTACATTTAATTTAGGTATATATAGTACAAAATATATTTTGATTTTATTGATCATGAGTTATGCAACTGAATTAGATTATAAAAATATTTATCAAAAATTTTTCATATTTTCAACATGCTTTATTATTTACAACTTTATTAATTTATTTGAATTTAAAACAACTTTCTTCACAATGGGTATTTTGATTAGTTTTTTAACTAGTTTTTTAATATTTATTAGTATTGAGAAGTTTATTAAACGCTAATGTTTAGTTTTAATCGTCTAAAAATTGTTTTAGGAGTTTTTTTTACATTTCTAGTATTTATTTTATTCGAAATATTTTCTATCCAAACTTCAAATTTTACTGAAGTTACTGAATCATTAGAAAATCAAAATCTTGAAGTTTATTACATACCCTCTCCAAGGGGCGAAATTTATGATATTAACAACAAGATAATTGCGAAGTCAGTTCTTGAAAGTTTTCTATTTTTAAATAATAAAAAAATCTCCGGTGAAAATATTGAAACTTATAAACAATTAATAGCTTATAATTTTCCAACTATAAGTAATGAGGATTTACTAAACATATTTAGCAAGAAAGAACCACTATCTAAAGTAATTTCATTAGAAAACGTAGACTTTGAAACTAGAAAAAATTTATTATCATATGCAGCATTTGAAGTTATAGATTTACCAATAAGAGTTTATCCATATGATTCACTGACAGCGCATTTTATTGGTTATGTTGGTCGCCCAACATCTGAAGAATTTAAGTTAAGTGAAAATATCAAAGGTAACAATATTATTGGTAAAACTGGTCTTGAAAAAGAATATGAAAATGAATTATCGGGTATTCCTGGCCAAATAATTTTTGATAACAATGAAATCATAAAGTTAGTTCCTCCTATTCCTGGAAGTGCACTTTATACTTCTATTGACATAGAGCTACAAAGAGTTGTAAAAGAGTCTTTAATTCAAGGTTTGGAATTAGCCAATAAAAATTTCACTTCACAAAATTTAATTGAGAGGGGAGCTTCTATTGTTTTAAATATTGAAAGCGGAGAAGTGAATGCGATGGTTTCTTTACCAGACTTTAACCCTAATTTGTTTGTTAGTGGAATTTCAGAGTTTGACTACAAAGTATTAAATAGACAGCAAGCATTTAATAACTTTGCAATACAAGGCTTGTATCCACCGGGTTCTGTTTTTAAAGTTGTAGCATATTGGTTAGCTAATTCTGAATCGATTTTTCCTGAAGAAATTACAAATAGGAGTAGTTATATAAATTGTGAAGGTAATTTATCTTTTGGCTTTGATGATGGCTCTAAGCAGGTTTATAACGACTGGAAGTTAAGTGGTCATGGAAAGGTAAATTTAACTTCAGCTATTACCCAATCATGCAATGTTTATTTTTGGGATATTGCATTAACTATTTGGAGAAAATTTGGAAATACAGAAGGTGAATCTAAGCTACAAGAATATTCTAGGGAATTAGGATTTGGTAAGGTAACTAATATTGATTTACCATTTGAAAGTTCCGGAATTGTTCCAGATAGGCAGTTATTTGAATATTGGAAAATTAATCAACCTGATAGAGTGCGTCCAGAAGGCTGGCTTGGTGGAGATTTAATGAACTTGATTATTGGTCAAGGTGCTATTACAACTACACCTATTCAAGTTGCTAACGCTTATAGAACTTTGTTAACGGGCGAAAATATCTCACCTCGCTTAAACAGAAATGCAATAATAGAAATAAATAATTCAATAAATATTAGTACAGAATTTGTTTCCTTTCTGCTTAAAGATTTGAATACAGTTACAAGTAATGGAGGCACTGCTTATAAAGCTTTCAGCATACTAGGCAAAGCAGCAGATGATACTGGAGGAAAAACAGGTACAGCGCAAAATCCTGGGGAGAGAAACAATACGTCATGGTTTGTAGGTTTAGACTCAATCAGTGATCCAAAACATATAATTGTTACCGTTATTGATGAAGGAGGTTCAGGTAGTGCAATTGCAGCTCCAGTAACTAGAAGAATAATACAAAATTTAAGGGGTCTTGAATTAACTTCTGTAGAATTTGGAGAAGTAACAGAATGATTAATAGAAAAATTACAATACTTGGTCCTGAAGGAACTAATTTATATATATTAATTCAGTTTTTTTTATTTAATTTTATATCATGGTTTACACTCTTTATAGCAAATGAGAATATTGAATTCAATACTTCTAACACTCTTTCAAGACAAATTATCTTTTCTTTATTAGGTTTAGGTGTATTTTTTTTTACGACTTATTTTTCAATCGAAAGCATTTATAAATTAATTAACCCATTGTTAGCAATATCTATATTGCTTTTATTAGGTTTGAGGTTTACAAATCCAATTTTAGGTGTACGAAGATGGTACGATCTTTCAAATATAGGAATACCTTTCTTTTTGCAACCTTCAGAATTTTTAAAAATTATACTTGTATTGTTTCTAGCAAAATCATTATCATCCAATCAAAATTTATTTATAACTTTATCGGTTTCTTTGGCTAGTCTTGCATTAGTTTTTATCCAACCTGATTTAGGAACTTCAATATTGTTAGGTTCAACAATATTTTTAATATTTTTTCTTTCAAAAATAAAATTAAGGACCACATCAGTAGTCATCATTTCCCTTATATTATTATTTTTTATATTTTTAGAGCTTGGACTTCTAAGTCAATATCAAGTAAACAGAATAACTGATTTTTTTAGTGGTCAAGATTTTTCTCAACAACAAAGTAGGTTATCTATTTCTTCAGGTGGCTTATTTGGTGATTATTTTTCAATAAATTCAAATTATGACGTTTTCGTACCAGTTCAAACAACAGATTTTATTTTTTCACTTTTTGCTAAAAATTTTGGTTTTTTAGGTAGCTTAATTCTTTTGATCTTATGGTTCTTCTTTTTTTATCGTGTAACTTTAATTATTAAAAGTTCTGATTATGATTTTGAAAAATTTACATTATCTGGATTTATAATAGTCTTATCAGCTCAAATTATAATAAATTTGCTTACAGTTTTAGGTCTTATCCCCCTAACTGGAATGGCATTTCCCTTATTAAGTCTTGGAGGTTCCTCAATACTTTCTACTTCGATTATTTTTGGATTAATTAATAGAGTCTTTATTGAAAACAACATTGTTTTATAATTTGGATTCACTACTAGTATATTGATATGTTAAGTTTTATTTCTCATCGTTTCGGAGGTTTTAATGTTTGGTATATTCAAAAAATCAAAAATTGTACGATCAAGTGATAATTTAGATAATACAAAAACAAAGTGGTTTAAAGGCCAAAAAGTAAAAATTAAGTCTGGTACTTCTAATACAAGATCTAATTATAAAAATAATTTAAGAGATAAGAATCCAACATGGTTTAGAGAAATACCTCTACCTGTACCTAATGTGGAAAAAAAACAAATGCTTATTAGTTCAAGAGATGGTTTATCAAAGGTAGCGATATTAGAAGGTCCAACGCTTGTACAGTATTACACTTCCGAAAATAATAAAAAATCTAAAGTAGGAAATATATATCTTGGAAAAGTCAAAAATATATTACCGGGTATGGAGGCAGCATTTGTCTCATTCGGGGATGAAAAAAATGGAGTTTTATATGTTGCAGACATTGAAGGCTCTCACAAAAATTCAAAGATAGAACATTTATTAAAACAAGATCAAGAAATATTGGTCCAAGTTGTAAAAGATGCTATGGGAGAAAAAGGAGCAAGATTAACTGGCCAAATCTCACTTCCAGGTAGATATCTAGTTTTGATTCCAAATTCAAATACTAAAGGTATTTCCAGACGACTAGCTGATAAAGAGAGAGAAAGACTAGATAGAATTATTAAAAAAATCAAACCAGAAAATTTTGGAATTATAGTCCGAACTGCAGCAGAGGGAGTTAGTGAAGCATCTTTAAAAACAGATATAGATAAATTGGTTGATGAATGGAGAGATGTAAGTAATTACAAAAGTGGTGATGCTCCTAAATTAATCCATCAAGAACCAGATGTTGCAATTAAAGTAGTAAGAGAGCATCTCAATTCAACTTTTAAGAAAGTCTTGATTGATAAAAAAAATCAGTTTGAAGAGATAGTTGAATATGTTAAATTTACATCCCCAGAGATTACAAATATTGTTGAGCACTATAACGATGAACTTCAACTTTTTGAACGATATCATATTGAAGACCAAATTAAAAAAGCTCTTGATAGAAAAGTCTGGCTTCCATCAGGGGGTCATTTGATAATAGATAGAACCGAAGCGTTGACAGTAATTGATGTAAATACAGGAAAGTTTGTAGGAAAAAACAGCCTCGAAGAAACAGTTTACGAAAATAATTTAGAAGCAGCAGAAGAGATAGCACGACAGCTAAGGCTAAGGGATATCGGCGGCATTATTGTTATAGATTTTATTGATATGGAGTCTTTAAAAAAACAACAAAATTTACTAAATAAATTTAAGCAAGAGCTAGCAAAAGATAAAACTAGAACGCAAGTGTTTGAAATTTCGAGATTAGGACTAGTAGAAATGACCAGAAAAAATGTTGCAGCTGGTTTAATTGAAAGTTTTTCAGAAGAATGTACACATTGCAATGGCAGGGGGTTAATTATTAATGATATTTTTACAAACAAAAGTTTAGAAGAAGGTTTGCTTGACTCTGAGGCTGTAGTAGAGTAAATGAGTTATGAGTAAATACGTAGTTATTAAAATTGGTTCTTCACAAGAAAAGGTGACAATTGGTGATAAGTTAAATGTATCAAGTAAATTAGTTTCAGACACATTTATACCTGTTTTAGCTAGTCCAAAAAAGGGTGAAGTCATAGTAGACGAAAAAGAATTAAGTAAATATAAAGTAGAATATAAAGTTATTGGAAGCAAGAAAACAAAAAAAATTAATATTTTTCAATATAAAAATAAAACTGGAAATAGAAGAAAAATGGGCTATAGAGAAGAAAATCAAATAATTGAAATTACAAAAATTCATGGTTTCGATGGAAACGAGGAGGAAGAGTAATGTCAAAAACAAAAGCAGGTGGTTCTACTAGGAATGGTAGAGACTCAGAGTCCAAACGTCTTGGAACTAAAGTTTTTGATGGCGAATCAATCTCTGCAGGCTCAATAATGGTTCGTCAAAGAGGAACAAAGATACATCCTGGAGAGAATGTTTCCATTGGTGGCGATGATACATTGTTTGCAAAAGTTGATGGTGTTGTGAAGTTTTCTACAAGAAATGGACGTAAACTAGTAAACGTTATACCTCAATGAACACATGTTCGTTGATCAGATTAATCTAACAGTTTCAACTGGTTCAGGTGGTTCTGGAGCAATAAGTTTTAAGAACACTCAGTCTAAGTCATCACCAACTGGTGGTTCAGGTGGTTCTGGTGGGGGAATAAAGTTTAAAGTTAATGACAAGCTTGGTGATTTATCACATATAATCACAGAAAACTCACTAAAAGCCACAAATGGCGGAGATGGTAATAAAAATTTTCAGAATGGTAAAAATGGTGAAGACTTAATCATTGAGTTACCTCAAGGAACAATGATAATTTTAAACGACCAAACCATTGCTGATATGCATGAAAATAATTCTGAATATATTTTGGACAAGGGTGGTAAACCAGGTGCAGGTAACTTTTCCCTTGCTTCTAGTAGGGTACCAAATCCCGAGTTTGCAGAAAGAGGACAAAAAAAGAAGAGTTACAAAATAAAATTATCTTATTCAATATATTCAGATGTTGTCATTCTTGGTATACCAAATGCTGGTAAAAGTACACTAATTACAAAATTAACAAATTCAAATGCAAAGATAGGATCATATGAATTTACAACAACTTCTCCAAATTTAGGTGTAATTAAAGAAGTTGGTAATCAAATAAAAATTTGTGATTTGCCAGGATTAATTTCAGGTGCTTCTGAAGGAGTGGGTCTTGGAAAAAAAATACTACGTCAAATACGAAATACCAAATTAATTATCTACCTACTAGATCCAACTAGACAAGATTTAAACATAGAGGATCAAAAAAATATATTGGACAAAGAAATTGAGAATTATGATAAAAACTACGTAAATATTAAAAAAATTATTGTAGTGAATAAAATTGATTCAATAAATGAGAAAATTAAAGGTTATATCAATATCTCTGCAAAAAATAATATAAATTTAGATGTATTGGTAGAAGAAATTACTAACTCTCTCAAAAACATTCAAAATAGACAGTATTCTGATTTTCAAAAAATTAGTCTTGGTAATTACAATTATCAGATTGAAAAAATTGACAATCAATTTAATTGTTCAGGCGAGGTAGTTGATTTTATTGTGGGTCTTATTGGAAATATTGATTCTATAAATCAAGAAATATTTTATAGATTTGAGAACTCCTCACTCGTAGATGAACTTAAATCTAAAGGTATAAAAAATGGAGATGTTGTTAAGCTAAATAATCTAGAGTTTGAGTTTCATGTATGATAAAAAATAAACTTATAAATTAATGTATAAAGGTATTAACCAATGAGAGATATATAGTTAATAATGAAGGAAATATAAAATGAAAACTTCAAAATTAACCATTGAAAAATTCAAACAGCATGGCTATTTTGCAGATCAAGAAATGGTTGATATTGTAAATGCAGCTCTCTATTTAAATAAACCGTTACTTATTGAAGGTCCTGCCGGTACAGGTAAGACATTTCTAGCTAAAATATTATCAGAAATTCTTAAATCTGAATTGATTAGACTCCAGTGTCATGAGGGGATAGATGAAGATAATGCCTTATATGAATGGAACTATAAAAAACAATTGATATCTATACAACGAGATGAAAAAGATAAAAATCTTTTTTCTGAAGATTATTTAATTGAAAGGCCTATATTAAAAGCTTTAAATTCAGATAAACAATCAGTATTTCTTATTGATGAAATAGATAGATCGGATGAAGAATTCGAAGCTCTATTATTAGAAGTTTTAGCTGAAAACCAAGTAACCATTCCAGAGTTAGGAACTATAAAAGCTAAAAATGAAAATATAGTTGTGTTAACTTCTAATGGGACAAGAGAGTTATCAGAAGCCCTCAGGAGAAGATGCATTTATTTTTATTTAGATTATCCATCTGTAGAGATTGAAACAAATGTAATTTTAAATAATGTTCAAAATATAACTAAAGAGGATGCTTTTAAATATGCTACTTTTAGTTCTTTGTTAAGAACATTAAATTTAAACAAACCCCCTTCTTTGATTGAGACAGTTGAATGGGTAAAGTTTAATTTTGAAAATAAAATTAAAAATTTGTCTTCTAATTTGGGAATTTTAAGTAAAGATTCTAATGATCAAAAATTAATATTTGAAAAAATTAAAGAATCTGATGATATTAAAAACTGAAGAGATTCTAAATTTTAAAGAATTTTGTAAAAAAAATAATTTAAATTTGTCATCTGATAGATATAGCAATCTGATTAATTTTTTAAATAAAAATCATCAAGATTCTAAATTAAGAGAGATAGATTTTATTTATCATATTTTGCCATCCAATTTTGAAGAAAAGCAAAAATTAAAGAATTTAATTAAACATTTTTTCAAAATTTCATTTTTTGAAAAGAAAAAAAATATTGTTCCAATAAATCAATATGATGAAAAATTTTTAAATTTAATAGACAAAAAAAAACTAAATAGCACTTTAAATGAAATAACAATTGATTTAATTAATAGTTATGGTGATATAGACTTTAGTAGACCAGTTTCAAATAAATTTTGGTTAAATAAAATTAAACAAACTACAAAATATAAAGAACAGTTAGTGTTTTTTGATATTTTTTCTGAAAACTTTCTAGATAATTTAGTTAATTTACAAAATAAAAAATTATTCGAAGAACGTTTAAATTATTTTATTCTTGAAAAACTTCAAGAACTAAGAAATACAACAA
>JAQCEB010000004.1 GCA_027729925.1 Actinomycetota bacterium | reverse complement strand
TGAGCTTGGTGTTGATGGAATTGATCTCGAACCAAATGAAGGTGGAGAGAATAGACCTGAGCTTCTTTCATTATTAGCTGATCAAGGAAAAGACCTTATTATTGGTGTTGGATTCTTGTTTGCTGATGCTATGACTGAAGTTGCAACTGCAAATCCAAATACATATTTTGGAATTATTGACTCAGCTGTTGACCCTGCAAACGTTTCAGGTATGGTTTTTGCTGAAGAGCAAGGTTCATATTTAGTAGGTGTTGCTGCTGGATTAAAAACAACAACAAACAAAGTTGGTTTCATTGGTGGAGTTGAATTTCCATTAATTCAGAAATTCGAAGCAGGTTTCGTAGCAGGTGTTGCTGCAACTTGTCCATCATGTACAGTGGATGTAAAATATGTAACTTATCCACCTGACTTTGGAGGATTTAATGATGCTGCAAAAGCTAAAGAAATCGCTTTAGCACAATATGAAGAAGGCGCAGATATTATTTATCATGCAGCTGGAGGTGCTGGTAACGGTTTATTTGAAGCTGCAAAAGAAGTTTCAGAAAATACTGGAACAAAAGTATGGGCAATTGGTGTTGATGCAGATCAAGCAAAAACTGTATCTTCAGAACTCGCTCCATATATTCTTACATCAATGATTAAAAGAGTTGATGTTGCGGTGTATAACACAATCAAAGCAGTCGTTGACGGCACATTTGCCGGTGGCGTAACAGTATTTGATTTATCAGTTGATGGTGTTGGCTACTCTACCACAGGTGGTTGGATAGACGATATCGTATCTGATATTGAAGCTTACAAAGCACAAATTATAAGTGGGGAAATTGTAGTACCTGCTGCTCCGTAATAGAGTTTAAAGTAAAAGTCCCAAGATTTTGAGTCTTGGGACTTTACTTTTAAAATAAAAAAATAGATTAAAAATGACATTAGCAATTAATTTATCCAAAATTTCAAAATCTTTTCCTGGTGTTAAAGCTAATGATGATATCAACTTAAAAATAAAAGAAGGTACTATACACGCAATTGTTGGTGAAAACGGTGCCGGTAAATCAACACTAATGAAAATACTTTATGGCATGCTAAAACAAGATTCAGGAACTATAAAGATATTTGACAATGAAGTTAAATTCTCATCTCCAAAAGACGCAATTGCTAAAGGTATCGGTATGGTGCATCAACATTTTATGTTAGCTGATAATTTGTCTGTTTTAGAAAGCATAATTCTAGGAATGGATAAAGCTTCTTTAAAAATTTTAAATAAAAGTAAATATAAATATGAAATTAATGAAATAACTAACAAATATTCAATGCCTTTGAATACAGACTCTATGATTGATGAATTAGGAGTTGGCGAAAAGCAGAGAGTTGAAATTATAAAAGTTCTATTCAGAGGTGCTAAAATTTTAATTTTAGATGAACCAACTGCTGTTTTAGTTCCACAAGAAGTTAGAGAACTTTTTAGTAATCTCAAAAACCTTAAAGAAAGTGGAGTAACAATTATTTTTATTTCTCATAAACTAGATGAAGTACTCGAAATAGCTGATGAGATATCAGTTATGAGGGGTGGCAGACATATTGATACCGTAGATTCTAATTCAGTTTCAAAAACTGATTTAGCTGAAATGATGATTGGGCAAAACCTTCCAACACCTCCAAAAAGAGAAAAAAATCCTATGGAAAAAAAAGCACTTGTTGTAAATAACTTTAATGCTGTTGAAGAAAATGGAAGGAAAGCATTTTCGAATATTAATTTTTCAATTAATCAGGGAGAAATAGTTGGCATAGCTGGAGTTGAAGGCAATGGACAACGTGAACTAGCCGAAGCTATTTTAGGCGTTTTTCAAATTGAGAGTGGCGAAATATTTTTAGGTGAAAATAATATAAATGAACTAACAACAAGAGATAGACGAGAACAAGGCTTAAGTTTTATACCTGAAGATCGACAATCACAAGGTTTACTAATGGATATGTCTCTATCCGAAAATGTCATTCTTGGAAAGCAATCTTCTTCAAAATATAAGACCAAGCTTTATAATATTAAATTTAATCAAGCATCCGTTAACTCAAATGTTGTTATTAAAAATTTTGATGTACGAACTCCAGGAAATGAAACTCTCCCTCTAGCACTTTCTGGAGGAAATCAACAAAAGTTTGTTGTTGGAAGAGAAATAGAAAATAAACCCAGCCTTTTAATTGCTTCTCAGCCAACTAGAGGAATTGATATTGGTGCCCAGTCATTAATATGGAATAAGCTTAGGGATGCTAGGGATGAAGGTTTGGGAGTGTTGTTAATCTCAGCCGATTTAGATGAATTAATAGGGTTATCTGATAGAATCTTTGTTATTTACGAAGGTAATTTTGTCAAGGAGTTAGACCCTGAAGATGCAACTCCAGAAATTTTAGGTAGTTATATGACAGGACTTAAATCATGAAATTATCATTAAGGTTTACTTCTTTGCTCGCACCTGTTTTTGCGTTAATTGTTGCATTCGGTCTTTCAACATTAATGCTTTATTTAATTGGAGAAGATCCAATAGAAACTTTCAAGATTATGTATGACTACGGAAAATCTGGAAAATCGATAGTATCAATATTAAACAGGTCAGTTCCTCTTTATATTTCTGCTGTAGCTGTAGCTGTTGGTTTTAAAATGGGCTTATTCAATATCGGAGTAGAATCACAATATTTAATGGGTTCACTACTTTCTGCTGCTTTAGGTGCTGCAGTAGCTTTGCCTTCTATTTTGCACATTTCTTTAATCATATTTGTAGCAATTTTATCTTCAGCTTTGTGGGCTGCTATTGCTGGATATTTAAAAGTTAAAAAAGGAGTTCATGAAGTCATTTCCACAATAATGCTCAATTACATTGGAACAGGTATAATTGCTTACTTACTTGCAAATATATTTTTTGAAAAGGTTGAATTGTCAACTACTGCACCTCAGACTGATTTGCTCCCAGAATCTGCAAGAATACCATCTTTAAATGCTTTCTTAGGAATTGAAGATTTACCAAATTTACATGGTTTTATAATCGGTGCTGTTTTAGTTGGAATTTTGTATTATTGGATAGTTTGGAAAACTTCTCTAGGGTTTGATTTGCGCGCTACAGGATCGAGTCCTATGGCTGCAAAGTTTAGTGGCGCAAATCCAGGAAAGCTAACAATTTTTGCAATGATGATTTCAGGAGGGTTTGCCGGACTAATTGGCATTGCACCACTGACAGGATACTTTTTTAAATACACAACAGATTTCCCATCTGGTCTTGGATTTGCCGGGATTACAGTTGCATTGTTGGGTAGAAATCACCCAATTGGGATGGCTTTTGGTGCAATATTACTATCATTTTTAGAAAGATCTGCACAGATTCTTGATCTTTATGATGTTCCTAAAGAAATTGAAAAAATTATGCAAGCTGTGATTGTTTTATCAGTGGTTGTTGCATACGAGGTTGTTAAGAGGTATGTAACAAATAGACAAATTAAGGAAGCTTCAAAAGTGGTATCAAATGCTTAAAACGTTGAAAAAAAATTATTTAATATTTCTACCTATTGCATTTATTGCTGTAATCGCACAAGTAGATAAGTATGATCAATTAACAACAAGCGGAACTTTTGGTGCTGCAATTAGGCTTGCTATTCCAATTTGCCTTGCAGGTCTTGGAGGAATGTTTTCTGAAAGATCAGGCGTTGTAAATATCGGTCTTGAGGGCATGATGATAATGGGTACATGGTTTGGAGCTTGGGCTGCTTGGATGTATGGACCTTGGTATGGAATTCTTGCCGGAATCATTGGTGGAGCTATGTTTGGATTAATACATGCAGTAGGAACGGTAACTTTTCAAGTTGACCATATAGTCTCTGGTGTAGCAATAAATATTCTTGCAGCTGGAGTAGCTAGATTTCTAAATGTTGTAGCATATGCTGATCAACCAACTCAAAGCGCTACTCAGTCCCCAAGAATAGATGGTGAAGTTGGTGATTTTACTTTACCTTATTTATCTGGTGGTGGAGAAACGCCAAGCTTGTTCGGATATCTCCAAGATTTAGATTTACCGTTTTTGTCTGATTTTGCTGGTTTACTACTAGGTGCAACATCTAATTTGTCTTATATTTCAATTTTTGCTCTTACATTAATTCCTATAGCAGCATGGACTTTATGGTCTACTCCATTTGGTTTACAAATGAGAAGTGTTGGAGAGCTTCCCACTGGAAGTGAATCCTTAGGAGTAAATGTTTATCTTATGAAATATATTGGTGTAATGATTTCAGGTGGATTTGCAGGATTAGCAGGTGCTTATTTAGTTCTTGAAAGCTCAGGTATCTATAGAGAAGGACAAACCGCTGGAAGAGGGTTTATTGGACTAGCCTCAATGATTTTTGGAAATTATAAGCCTTTAGGAATATTTATGGGATCAGGTTTGTTTGGTTATGCTGATGCACTCCAACTAAGGTCAGATGATGCAGTACACGGTTTGTTGGTACTAATTTCATTAATATTATTAATTATTTCAATAAAGCAAATAATTGAAAAAAAATATTTAAGTGCATCAATTTCAATTATGTTGTGTTTAGGATTTTTAATCTGGTTTTTAAACTCAGAAACTGTACCTAGTGAGTTTGTATACTTTACACCACATATCACAACTTTGATTGTTCTTTCTTCAGCTAGTCAAAAATTAAGAATGCCAAAAAAAGTTGGACAACCTTATAGAAAAGGTGAACTTAACTAACCTCTTCCATAAAAAGTAATTTCTTGAATTGCACACTCTGTGAAAGCTGGTGCACCATTCAATTCCTCTCCAGGAAAAGCGCTTAGAATTTGAATAGTTATTTTTGAAGTAGTAGTGTTTAAATCTATCCATTGTGTAGAAGAATTTTGATTTTCTAGCTCCTTTTCTAAAGAAAATTCTGACTCATCTGAAGTTATTAAGATATCCCTTGCTTTGAAATTTCTAGTAAAAGACTTTGTATCATCTAAATTTTCAAAAGTTAAAAACTCGATATAAATTTCCTTCGCAAACAAAAACTCTAACGTAGCATCTTGGCACTCTAAACCTTTATCTTGCCAAGAAGTTGGTTCTCTATCATATAGGTTTTCACAAGTCCAACCTTCACCATATGTACTAGATGAAGAGCATGAAAAAGGAAACTGAATTTGCAAGTTGCTTTTAACTGTTGTAGAAGTACTGGTTGTTGTTGATTGTTGAACAATTTGAACTTCTTCAATCACTTCTTCAGCTATATTTTGATTGTAATAGTAACTTGCGGCTGCAATAAGGGGGATCACAACTGCAAGAAAAAAAACAGCTCTAATACCAGGAACTTCTTTTCGTGTTGGTAAACTTGTTGCTCCGTAACTTGAAAGAGGTTTTATTAGGAGCTGTCCGCAGTCGTTGCAATATTTTATTGATGGTGGATTTAATGTTTTACAGTTAGAGCATTTTAGTTGAGGAATCCTTGTTCTTTTTTCTTTAGGTAGTTCTTGTCTAGTCTGGCTAACCCCAACATCTCCAAGTCGTAGACCTAACCATTCACCACAACTTGAGCAAAACTCAAGTTGAGAGTCAACAACAGCCTGACAAGCTTTACAAACTAATTTTTCCATTTGGACATCTTTTTATCTTATTTATAAAATAATACAGTAACATTCAAATAAAAATATTATTCCAATTAAAGAGAGTTAAATGAGTACAAAAATTAATAACAATAAACAATACTTGCTACCTGGCCAGCCCCTTAGGTTAGGTGTTGATTTAATTTCTGATAAAAAAGCTGGTGCACTAATTGTTATTGGCACATCATCAAAGCTTGATAAAATTTCTTCAGGAGGAGTAGAGTTAACAGATTGCAATTTTACTCCAGAAATGTTGAGCGAATTAGCAAAAATGGATGGAGCAATAATTGTAAATCAAGATGTTACAAAAATTCTAAAAGCAAATGTACATCTGAATCCTAATGACAACATCCCGACTCATCAAACAGGAACAAGACATAGGACCGCAGAAAGAACATCAGCTGCTACAAGTCATACTGTTGTAGCAGTTTCTGAAGAAACTTCATTGATTAAAGTCTTTACTGGAAATGAAATATATGAATTAGAGGAATCAAGTGCTATTTTAGCTAAAGTTAATGAGTCTTTACAGTCAGTAGATCGAATGAGAAGAAGGTTTGATGACACTGTAGCTAGCTTAAGTGAATTGGAAATGGAAAACTCATTAAGCAATCAGGATGTTTTAGAAGTAATACAAAGGGGGGAGCTCTTAACCAGACTTGCAACCCAAGTAAGGAGCGAAGCTTCAAAACTTGGCCAGGATGCTGGTTTAATAATGATTCAAATTGACTCATTAGAATCAGGCGTTAACAATACTCTAAATTTGGTAATCAAAGATCACTTTATATCACAAAAGTTGAGAAATATTTCAAAAGTTAATGAAGAGATATCTAAATTAAGTTATGAAGAATTGAATACTATTGAATATTTAGGTCAAGTCTTTTCAAAACTCCCACTAGATTCACTTTCTGTTGCAAAAGGATACAGAGTATTAGCTAGACTACCTGACTTACCTGATACATTACACGACTCGATAGTACAAAAATTTAAAACTTTACCTAAGTTATTAACAGCAAGTCCAGAAAAACTTTTTGAAATTGAGGGAATTGGTAGAAATAGAGCTCAACAACTTAGAGACTACTTCGATACTTTATTGAAGAATATAGGATATTCTTATTTAAATGGACATTAAATAGTTCTTAATCTATAGTATTGTTGACATCTATGGCTACAAAAACAAAAAAATCTACTGATAAATATAAACCGAACCAATTTGTTGTACATCCTCACCACGGTGCAGCAAAAGTTGTTAGAAAAGTTAATAAAAATGTTGAAGTTTTTTTTGAAGGTGAAACAAAATCAAAAAGAATTGAATATTTTGAAATTGAAGTTTTATCCGATGGGCTAGTTGTCATGGTGCCAACTGATAAAGTAGACGAAGTAATTAGACCAGTGATTTCAAAGAATGCAGTCTCAACAAAAGTTTTCCCAATTTTTAAACTAAAACCAGAAGAAGCAGGTTCTAATTGGAGCAGATGGTACAAAGTTTTAACTGAAAAAATGACTTCTGGAGATATTATTCAAGTAGCAGAGGTTGTAAGAGACTTAACATTTGCACAAAATAAAAAAGGAATTTCCCCTGCTCTAAAAAGAATGTTAGCAAAAGCTAAGGTCACTTTAGCTAGTGAAATTGCTTGTGCTTTAAAAATTGATGAAGAATCTGCTATAGAAAAAATTAGCCAATACCTACCAGAAGAAGATCCAGACGACGGTTTATAATTAATCTAAAGCATTAAAAAAGGTAATAATGTTCGTTGGAAACGGTTTTGATATTCATAAACATCACCCTGAACGAAAACTTTTTCTTGGAGGGCTCAGTTTTGCTGGAGATGGTTTTATAGCGCACTCTGATGGGGATATTATTCTTCATTCCTTACTAGATGCCTTACTTGGTGCTTTAGGAAAAAAAGATTTAGGATACTATTTCCCATCTGACATTTCTACCCCTAAAAATATTAAAAGCAGTGAAATGCTTAAAAAAGTTCTTGAAATAATTGAATATGAAAAATATTCAATTAGAAATATTGACATAACAGTACTCTCTGAAAGTATTAATATTTCATCTAAACGTGAACTTATTGAAAAAAATATTGCTGGGCTATTAAATATTGATGATTCAAAAATTAATCTAAAGGGAAAATCATTTGATGGAATGGGTTTGATAGGAACATCGGTAGCTTCTGCTTCATTTACAACTATTTTGGTTGAAAATGCTTAAAGTTTATAATTCTTTAATTAATCGAATTCAAGAAACTAGTTTCGAAAAAGATGAAATAAAAATTTATTTATGTGGACCAACGGTACAATCTTCACCTCATATAGGTCATGGTCGTTCAGCTGTAGTATTTGATTTCTTTGTCAGATACTTGAAGCACTTAAAATACAAAGTAATTTTTGTAAGAAATATAACAGATATTGACGATAAAATAATTGAAAAATCTAAAGCCGAAGGTATTTCTCCCAAAGAGCTTTCAGAAAAAGTAATTTTTGACTTCCATAAAGCTTATAGTGAACTTAATTGCTTAAATCCTGAATTTGAACCAAGAGCAACCGAATCAATAGAACAAATTATAAGTTTTATAGAATTGTTGATTGAAAAAGGTTATGCATATATTTCAAATTCTGGAGTTTATTTTGAAGTTGCAAAGTATTCAGATTATTTTGCTCTTTCTGGAAGAAAAACTGATGAAGTATTGTCAGGTACTCGTATTGATGTTAAGGAAGATAAAAAAAAGCCAGAAGATTTTGCATTATGGAAGTTTGCTAAAGATGGAGAACCATTTTGGAATACTCCTTGGGGAAAAGGTAGGCCGGGTTGGCATATCGAATGTTCAGCTATGATTAGAGATATATTCGCCAGTGGAATAGACTTTCATTGTGGTGGTAATGATTTAATCTTTCCACATCATGAAAATGAGTTAGCCCAATCTTCATCAGCATATGAAGATGAAGTTTTTGTAAAATATTGGATGCATAACGGAATGGTTAATTTATCTGGTCAAAAAATGTCTAAATCAGAAGGAAATATTAAATTACTAAATCAATATATCGATGATTATGGCGGAGAACTAATTAGATTTTTTTATTTGCGCTCACATTACAGAAAACCTCAAGAATTTTCCGAAGATTTATTAATTGAAGCGAAAACTACTCTAATACGATTACAAGAATTATTGCAAGAGGTAGATCCTGTAAATTCAAATGAAGATACTATGAGAATATTTTATGATTGTATGAATGATGATTTAAACACCCCAAAATTACTTGGTGAAATTTTTACAACTATCAATAAATTAGGAGAAAAAAGTAAAAATGATCAGAAAAATATTAAACAAACTATAAAATTTATTTTTAAATTATTAGGCTTTGAATTAAATTTTACTTTAAAAATTGATCAAGATAAATTAATTGAATTTTTTAAAAAATACCAAATAGATTTTGAAAACCTAAATCTTGCTATGGAGAAATTTATTCATTTAAGAGAAACATACAGAAAAGATAAAAACTTTAAAGCTGCAGACACTATGAGGGAAGATATTTATAACCTAGGTATAAATATCTTAGATGGAGAAACTATTGAGTGGTATTGGCGCTCTAGTTGAAGGAGTAAATGCAGTTACTGCTGCATTTGAAACAAATAGAGTTAAAAGCTTAGTTGTTTTAAATTATCAATCTTCAAATTCAAAAAAATTAAAAGAACTTATTTCAAAAGCTGAAAAAAACAAGATAGAAATTAAATTTATTGTAAATAAGCATGAATGGAAATTTCATCCTAGACATTCAGTTGTAGCAATTTGTAAAGAAAAAAAAACTTTTAAAGAATCTGAAATAGAAAATTTAAGAAGTAGTAAAGTTTTGGTTTTAGATCATTTGCAAGACACTAATAACGTTGGAGCAATAATAAGGAGTGCGGCAGCTTTTGATTTTAAAATAATTTGTATCCCAAAAAAACGATCTGTTCAAATAAATGAGAAAACTTTTTCTATGTCTTCAGGGGGAATTGAATATATTGATATAGTTTTTTATAATTCAATATTTACATTAATTAAACAATTAAAGAAGTTAGATTTTTGGACTATTGGTTTAGATATGCAATCAAATTCTTCGGAAAGTTTAAATAATATCAATACTCAAAAAGTATCCTTATTTCTTGGTTCCGAAGAGAAGGGGTTAAGCACAGAAGTAAAGAATAAATTAGATTTCATACATTCTATTGAAATGAATAAAAATATAGAATCGCTAAACGCTTCGGTGTCTGCAGCAATTGCAATGTACCAATTTTTTAAAAAAGATTCTTAATTCAGGCATCTCTTTGCTAATATTTTAATGTTCGCCGGAGTAGCTCAGTGGCCAGAGCAGCCGACTTGTAATCGGCAGGTCAGGGGTTCGACTCCCCTCTCCGGCTCTCAGTGATTAGGTATGAAAATTCAATCAAAGTAATTATTTTCTTTTTAATTTCAATTCAAATATTTTTATATTTTATAGGTTTATTACGTCCATCAATTATTTATGACTACCTTGATTACTTTCCTTTGACACTTTTACCTTTATTTGGAGCATTCTATTTTTCCAAAAAAAATAGATTTGAAAAAACTGTTAGTTATTTATACAGCTATTTAGTTGTTGTATTAATATTTTTCCCTATAGCTTTTTTTTTAAAATTAGATTTTTTAACTACTTATTCAATAGATTCTCAAATTGAAGTTAATGAATTAAATTTGGATTCTGAATATTTAGTTAATATCGATACCGATGGAAGTGTATTTTTAAGTTTCTATAACAACACAGGATATTCAGTTGATATTATTAATCGTCCAGGAAAAATTGGTTACCCTCAGGTTATAGAAACTTTAGTTGGTAACCCAAGAGCTATACTAATTCAAGAAATTGAAACATCACGTTTACTTCAAGTTTCAGGTTGGAATATAAACTTAGGCAATCAAAACAATTGGAAGTTAGAAGTGCTTTCATTCGAGTCTAAATTTGATTTAAACAATGTAAATTTATCAAATTCTAAAATCACTGGTACGGGAGAAATAATTTTTGGTGAAAGTTTAGTTGTTGATGAAGTAACTTTATCTGGGAGTTATAAAGTTTATGTATCAGAAAATTTACCAGTAGTAATCATTGGCAATGCTCTAGTGCCTTCAGATTGGATAAATGCTACAATAGGTTTTTTAAATCAAACTGATGAGGTTTATAAAACTAAAATAATTGTAGAAGATGGTTCTCAAGTAGAGTTTATAAATTTAAAAAAAGGAAACGAATGATTGATCAGCTAGGTAATGGTTTACTATTAGGTGTTATAATTTCTGTTGCCGCAGTTGCTCTATCGCTGTTATATGGTGTAACGAGGATTGTAAATTTCGCCCATGGTGAAATTATTGCTTTAGGTGCAATTTTGACACTATTTTTTTCTGGATCTGTAGATTCAAGAGTTTTATTTCTAGATAGGTTTTCTCCACTGGGTATGAATTTTGTAATTTCGGCAGTTTTTGCTGTCATACTATGTGGCATATTTGGAGGTTTATTAGAGTTAATGCTTTTTAGACCATTAAGAAGAAATAGTGTAGGAAATATAGCCGTTTTAGTAGTGACGATCGGCCTTTCAATTTTTGTTAGACACATATATTTATTGTTTGCAACAGGTAAAGTACAAAATTTTCCACTAGAACTTCAAAGAAGAGAAACTTACTTATTTTTTGATATGACACCTCGTAATTTCAAAGTGTTAATAGTGGCAGTAGTTGTAATGATTACAGTTGGCTTGATACTTTCTTACACTAAATTAGGAAAAGCAATGAGAGCTGTAAGGGATTCTGAAGAGTTAGCAAATATTTCTGGTGTTAACTCAGACTATATTATTTTTATTACGTGGGTCTTCTCTAGTATGCTTGCTGGGTTAGCTGGCATATTCCAAGCAATTATTAATGATGTTAGGTGGAATATGGGTTTTTTAATTTTACTTTTAATTTTCGCTGGAACGGTATTAGGAGGAATCGGAACTTCTTTCGGTGCAATGGTCGGCGGTTTTCTTATTGGTGTTTTAGTGCAAATATCAGTTGGTCTTCCTTTTATGGAAGGCCATGTTGAAGCAAAGAATGCTGTAGCTCTTGCAATAATGATATTAATTTTATTGTTTAGACCCCAAGGAATTTTTGGTAAGAAAGAGAGAATTTCTTGAATATAAATTATAAATTTATAACTACTTTGGTACTTACTGTATTTTCGATTTATCTAGTATTTGCATTAAACACTGAAGGTTCTGAAAGAATTTTATTAAATCTATTAACATTTGCAGGTATTTATGGATTGAGTGCTATTGGTCTAAACGTACACTTTGGATGGACAGGTTTATTAAATTTTGGCCATGCTTCATTTATGGGAGTTGGTGCTTATGTAACAATACTATTAATTCCTCATGCTGCTGGAAGGGAAGGGGAGTTCTCTACTAATGGACTTCCATTAATAATTGCTTTAATAGTTGGAGTTATTGCTGCTGCACTATTTGGACTATTGCTTGGTTTACCAGCTATAAGATTAAGAGGAGATTATCTTGCAATTGTTACAATTGCTGCAGCGGAAATATTTAGATTACTAGTTAGAGATTTGGAGTCAATTACAGGTGGAGTTTATGGAATTATTTCATTTTCTGATTCTCTGCAGAATTATAGACCTGATTTTATTGACAATTTATTAACTAACTTTGAATTTTCACCTGCTCAAGCATGGGTGGGAACTTTAGCTTGGATTTTAATATTTGTTGTTTTATTGTTGCTAAAAAGACTTAATAATTCACCATGGGGTAGAGCACTACGAGCAGTGAGAGAAGATGAAGATGCCGTTAGAGCCATGGGAAAAAATGCAGTTTGGTTAAAGCTACAGAGTTTTATGCTTGGTGCAGGAATAGCTGGTTTGTCAGGAGTACTCTTAGCATTTAACTATGGTTCACTACAAACCACAACTTTTGTTCCTTTGCTGACTTTCTATGTTTGGGCAATAATGATTTTAGGTGGTGTAGGAAGCTTAATGGGTCCTGTTTTTGGATCTATAATATTTTGGGTAATTATTTCAGAAACTGACAGATTCGCAGTTCTTTTATTTGAAAATGCAAATGGACAACAAATAGCTGGAGTCAGATTCGTACTTGTAGGGCTTTTGATAATGTTCTTGATGATTTTTAGACCAAGTGGTCTTCTGGGTAAAAAGGAAGAGTTATTATTAAATGTCAAATAATTTGCTTGAAGTAAAAAACTTATCTAAATCATTCGGTGGGCTGAAAGCTGTAAGTATTGATCTGCTAACTTTTCAAAAAAATCAACTTACCTCAATTATTGGTCCAAATGGAGCAGGAAAGACTACGTTTTTTGATTTAATATCTGGTTTTCAAAATTCTGATTCAGGAGAAATATTCTTTAATGGTAAGGAAATAACAAACATTCAACCACATAAAATTGCTCGTTTTGGTATGGTGAGGACTTTTCAATTAACAAAAGTCTTTGACAGAATGACTGTTTTAGAAAATCTATTATTTTCAGGTTCTTCTGTAAAAAATGATTCTTTTTTAAAGTCATTTCTAAATCCTCCAACTCAAAGAAATTATGAAAAAGAATTACAAAATAGAGCTTATAAAGTAATGGAAGAACTGAATATTAAACATATGGCAAACTCATACGCAAGAGAATTGTCTGGAGGTCAAAAAAAATTATTGGAGTTGGCTAGATCAATTATTAATAATCCTGATGTTTTATTGCTTGATGAACCTTTAGCTGGGGTTAATCCAAAATTAGCTGAAGAAATTCTTAGCTTAATTCTCAAGCTTTCTCAACAAGGTATAACGATAATAATGGTTGAACACAACATCGAAGCAGTAATGAAGATATCAGATCGAATCGTAGTTCTTGCAGAGGGCTCACTAATAGCTGAAGGTAACCCCTCAGAAATTAGAAGTAACAAAAAAGTCATTGAAGCATATTTAGGTAGTGAAAATGAATAGTCCGATACTTGAATGCAACGGATTAGCAGCAGGATACGTTAAAGGATTAAATATTTTGCAAGGTGTTGATTTAGTTGTGAATGAAGCAGAAATAGTCTCGATAATTGGACCAAATGGAGCTGGCAAATCAACTTTACTAAAAGCAGTAATGGGATTAATTAAAATTAGTGGTGGAAGGTTTTTCTTAAATGGGATTGAGAAGACCAATATTCCAACTCATAAAATTGCAATTGAAGGAGTAGGGTATGTTCCACAAGTAGCAAATGTTTTTCCTTCTTTAACAATTGAGGAAAATTTAGAAATTGGTTCATGGTCAATTAACAATAAAAAAAATAAAATTACAGAAATTTTTAGCCAATTCCCGATGTTGAAAGAAAGAAGAAAAGACAAAGCCGGGAACCTATCAGGAGGCCAAAGGCAAATATTAGCTCTCTCAAGAGCTCTTGTAACTTCTCCTAAAATTTTATTATTAGATGAACCTTCAGCTGGATTGTCACCAGTTGCTATAAATGATGTATTTGAAACTATAAAAAATATAAATTTAGCAGGAGTTGCGATTCTATTAGTTGAACAAAATGCAAAAAGAGCTCTTAAATTTTCAAATAGGGGATATGTCCTTGACCAGGGAAGAAATGCTTATCATGGAAAAGGTGAAGAATTATTGTCTGATCCAAAAGTTATAGATTTGTATTTAGGTAAGTTATAAAAAAAAGGCCTGCTGAGCAGGCCCTTTTTTTTAACTTTAAATTAGCTCTTGTTAAGAACCAAAGTCTACAGATCTTAAGACAGGGTTATTATCACCCTCAGTTGTCCAAATATCATATGTAGAAGCAGTTGGGTCACCATTCTCATCTAATTCGATTTCGCCTGATGCACCAACATAGTCAACATCTTCACCAGCAGCAGCTAGCGCTATACATTCAACACCGATACATTTTGTACCACCTGATGAAGCAGCAGCTAATCCAGCAGCAATTTCTGGCCCAGTTACTCCATTAGCAGCAGCTGATATTGCCATTAACATAACAGCATCGTATGCTTGTGGTGCAAATATAAAGTTATCTGAACCATCTGCACTTGCAGCAGCATAAGCAACCTTAAAAGCTTCTAATGCTTCACCTGCAGCAGATCCTGGTGCGGTACCTTTAAATCCATCAAGAGCAGTCCCAAGACCACATAATGATGCAAGTCCAGCATCTTTAACACCATCAGTCATGTACCAAGGAATATCAAGTAATCCTTGTTCAAAAGCAGGTTGTAGCACACCGCAACCAGTTTCTGGAAAAAGTATTCCAACAATTGCATCTGGTGCACCTTTACCTACAGCAGTTACTTCAGATGTAAATTCTGATGCATCTGTTGCATGGTAAACAATAGTTTTAACAGTACCACCAGCTGCTTCAAACGCAGCAGCAGTAGCTTCAGCTAAACCTCTACCATATGAGTCTGCTCTAGAAATAATAGAGACTGTTTGAACTCCGTCATCAACTAACAATGATGCTAATACATCACCTTGTAGTAAGTCTGATGGAGCGGTTCTTGCATAAAAACCCTTTGTATCAGTTGTTGTGAACTGAGGGCTTGTATTTGATGGAGAAACCATTACAACTTGAGCAGCAATTGCTGTATCCAAGATAGCCAAAGAAGTACCACTACATGCAGCACCCATAACACCTTGCGCACCTTGTGCAATTGCATCATTTAAACTCGTAAGAGCAACAGCTCCATCACAACCACTATCGCCTTCAATAAGTACGACTGGTTGACCATTAATCCCGCCAGCAGCATTGATTTGCTCTACAGCAATTGCAGCACCTAGTGCAATACCAGGTCCTAGTGAAGCAAGATCTCCTGATAAAGGCATTAAAGATGCCAAAACTAGAGGATCGCTTGAAGGTGCAGTTGTTTCAGCAGGTGCTTCCGTTGTTGCAGGAGCTTCAGTTGTTACAACAACCTCTTCTTCTACAACTTCATCAGCGCTTCCACAGGCTGCAGCTACTAAAGCTAAAATCGCAATCAAAGCTAAAGCTTTGCGATTCTTCATATATAATTTCCTTTCAGTTACTGAAATTAAAAATTCCTACTAAATTAGTAGGAATTATTATTCAACAATAGCGTATTTTTAGTACTCTTCAATAGCAGAATGAATTATTTTTATAAATTAAATTAATAATTATGGAAAATTTAGAAAATATTTTAGTATTTCTTTCAGAACAACAATATCTGGATATAACTTTATATATTTTTATTTTATATTTTATATTTAAAGGATGGAAAAAGGGAGCAATTGTTCAATTATATTATCTTTTTTCCCTTCTTTTAGCTGTTGCATTAAGTTTTAGATACTCAGAAGTTTTTGGTAATTACATAAGCAGTTGGTTAAATTCTAATCTACAAATATCAGAAATCTTCGGTGGTGTAATTGTGTTTGCATCAACATTAACTATCTCATCTTATTTAAACAACATATTAATAAATAGAATTAAAAAAAATGACTTAGGAAGTAAGCTACTAGGATCTTTAGTTTCAATACTTGTAAGTAATCTAGTTTTAACTTTAATTTTTACCTCAAGTAGCGCTTTGCCTTTACCTAACTTTGTTAAAAATTCGTTAAATGACTCAAAATTGGTTTCATTTTATACAAACCCTGAAGGAGCTCCACAGCAAACCTTAGAAGTTGTAATAGGAACAGATTTACTAAAAGTAGTTTCAAGAATAAATGAATTAACAGGAAAATCCACAGTTGTTGTTGATGATGAGGGTTGCCTTGAGTTGCCAATTTATAAACTATCTAATTTAAAGGAAGAAAAAAATATTGAAATTGAATATTACAATTTAATTGCTTTTGAAAGGGAAAACCAAGACGTTGATGCATTAGAGTTAAATCAAAATTTATCTGAAGTTGCTTTAAAATATGCTTTTGAGATGTATACAAATGGTTTCTTTTGCCATCAAAACCCTTTAAATGGTGAGAATGCTAGTGATAGAGTTGCATCAATAGGATTTCCTTTTAAAACGGTTGGCGAAAACTTAGCAATTGCTTCTTCTGTAAGATCTGGCCATGAAAGTCTAATGAATTCCGAATCACACAGAAATACAATTTTAGATAATGAATATAGAAGAGTTGGAATTGGAGTTGTTTCGGGGCCTTTAGGGCTAATTATTGTTCAAATATTTACATCATGATTGGTATTAACTTGGAGCAATTTATAAATACTCTCACTAATGGATTAAATTCATTTCTTATAAAAAATAAATTTGAATTTAATGAAATGCAATTAAACAATTTAAAGTCCGAATTAAATAAGGAATTAGAAAAAGAATTCTCTAAACAAAACAAAACACCTACCCAGATAATTAATTCTTTTTTGAAACAAGAATTAAACTCAAGTGTGATTTTGACACCCCAAGATCTTGGAGAAGATGCTTTAAATTCAATTCTGCAGTGGGGGATTCTTAAATCTAAAGATTTTTTAAATGAATAAAACTCAACGGGAAATTTGGGTCAACTCATATCCAGTTTTTTTATGGTTAGTACTAGAACCAATTGTTGGGTTGATAGATTCAAAAATTGCAAGTTTAATAGGTTTGCAAACATTATCAGCAATAGGAATCTCAGAGACAATTTATTTTGTATTTGTATGGATTTTTATTTTTCTTGCTTACGGCACAACACCCTTTGTTTCTAATTTAAAAACAAAGGGTGAAATAAATAATTTAAAATATTTTATAAAATTTGGGAGAAATGTTTCTGTTTTACTAGGTTTCGCTTCAATTTTTGTACTTGTTTACTCTAGTAATTTTATTATTTCTATATTTAATCCCTCAAATTCTATTTTTTCACTTTCAAAAAGTTATCTTATTTTTAGATGTATAGGAATACCTTTTTATTTATTGAATATGCATTCGACAGCAGTTTTAAGGGGA
This sequence comes from Actinomycetota bacterium, assembly GCA_027729925.1. Taxonomy (GTDB): domain Bacteria; phylum Actinomycetota; class Acidimicrobiia; order Actinomarinales; family Actinomarinaceae; genus Actinomarina. Next base: position 43,099 of record JAQCEB010000004.1, on the reverse strand, counting down.
TTGAAAGTACCGAATGTAACTTTTTATAGCGCTTTAATTGTTTCGGTACTAAACATAATTTTTAGTTTTTTATTTGGAATAATTTTTAATTTTGGAGTTGCAGGTATTGGTTTTGCATCAACTGTATCATTTATTTTTGCTGCGATATTTTCAAGTTTTCAATTAAACAAATATCAAAAAAAACTTGAAAAAACAAATGAGCTAATTGAAAAAAAGTTTCTAAAAAAGAAATTTTTCCAAATTGGAGTTTTGATACTGGTAAGATCACTTTTTTTAACATTATTTATGGCATTTTTAAGAAATAAAGCATCTCTAATGTCAATGCAAGAAATAGCATTACAGCATTTATTATTACAGTTCTGGTCATTTGGATATATTTTTGTTGATGCAATTGCTATTGCATCACAAGCTTTAGTTGCAGAACTAATTTCAAAAAAGGTTAGTTACCAAAATTCAGAGTTACAGAAAGAGCTAATTAAGTTAACAATGAAAATTTCAATAAGTTTGTTTATTTCAAGTTTTTTATTTTTAAAACAGATGGTCGGAATCTTTGATAAAAATAATTTAATAGAATATATAACTATTGATATAAGATTTTTATTTTCATTTAGTTTATTAATTGGAAGTTTCGCATTTTTGTGGGACGGTGTTTTACTTGGACTCGATCAAACAAAAAATTTTGCTTTAATAACTATTTTTTCATCTTTTGTAGGTTTCATCTTATGTACATTACTTTTAGTTAGAAACGATAAGCTAATAACTTTATGGATTGCATTAGATTTAAGTTTGGTTAGTAGGGCTACTCTAGGATACTATTTTCAAAGAAAATCTTACTCTACAGCTTTTAACACTGGCCTGTCTAGGTAATAACTTAGAATCTGTAATTCTTGTGAAAGATCTACAGATCTGATTTGTACTTCAGGAGAGTTCTTTAACAAAACTGGAGCAAAGTTTAAAATTGACCTAACGCCGCATGATATTAGATGATCTGCAACATCTTGAGCAAACCTGCTTGGAGTTGCAATAATTCCAATTGCCACATTATATTTTTTGCAATACTCTTCCAATGAGGAAAGAGGCTTAACTACTAGACCAGCTACTTGATTATTTATTTTTTTATTATCAGAATCAAAAAGTCCAACAATACCAAAGCCTTTATCTCTAAATCCACCATAATGAGCTAAAGCAGAACCAAGATTTCCAACACCCACGATTACGGCACTCCAGCCTTCTACTAAACCTAATTCAAGTTGAATTTGATTTCTGAGAGTTTGTATATCATAACCAACACCTCTTGTACCCAATGTACCTAGATAAGATAAATCTCTTCTAACTTGAGCATCATTAACTTTAGCTAAATCAGCTAAAGTTTTTGATGACACTCCAATTGCATCTTTGTTTAATTGGTCTAAACACTGCAAATATAAAGGCAATCTTTTTACTGTTGCTGGTGGTATTTTTTTATTTTCTTTCACTAATGCACAATCTAATAAGCTATCTAAATTACAAGTAATCGAAATGAAATAATTTATAACCCAGCTATATGGTTTCTTATTATTACTTTTTACATGTATGTTAAATATCATGGTTCATAAATTTGAAAATTATGATGTAATAATTGTTGGAGGCGGTCCAGCTGGTTCAAATGCAGCAATTTCATATAAAAATCTAAATCCAAGTTTAAAAATTGCTATTTTCGATAAAGCTAAATTTCCCAGAGATAAATCTTGTGGAGATGCTATTGGGCCAGGTGTTATTAATGCTCTAAAAAGATTCGGTAATGCTGATATTTTAGAAAATGAACCACAAGTTGTCTCAACAACATTATTTGGACCAGATAATGTTGGAATACAAAATTATATACCTCAAGTAAAAAACAAAGCAGATTCAGTTGTATATGTAATACCAAGATATGAATTAGACAATCGAATACTAGATAAAGCAAAAAACCTTCAAGTTGATGTATTTGAAAATTATAGTTTTATGAATTTTGAAATAGAAAATGATTTTGTTGTTGTGAATTTTAAAACTGAAGAAAAACAACTTTCTGTAAAAACCAAATTATTAATTGGTGCCGATGGGGCTAATTCTAGAGTAAGAAAAAATATGAAACTTAAAAGCAATACTGATAAACATAAAGCTATTGCAATACGAGCTTATATTGATAGCCCAAACTATTTAGATATTTTTAAGGAAAGAACTTTGATGTTTGAAATAAATGTTTCAGCTGAAAAAGGATACGCATGGGCATTTCCTAGTAGGGATAACATGTTAAACATTGGAATTGGTGTTCCTCTGAACATTTTTAAAAAAGACAATTTAGATTTAGATTCTCTATTAAATAATTTTGTCGGACAACTTGAAAAAAGAGGTGTAATTGTTGAAAATGTAAGGTTAAAGAAATCGTATTTATTACCATTTGCTTCTTTTAGACCAAAAGTCTCTAAGCCAAATCGAATCGCGCTTATTGGGGATGCTAGTTCAATGATTAACCCAATGAGTGGGGAGGGAATCTTCTATGGTATGGAGGCTGGTTATTTACTTGCTCAAAATACATTCGATAAGATAAATTCTGAAAATATTAATCAAGGCATATCAAACTACTACAGAGAATTTAATAAAAGATTTAATAAACATTTTTTAAGTTGTACATTAGCTAGATTAATTTTACAAATACCTTTCATGACAAAGAGACTTTTAAATGTAGCCTCAAATGATCAGGACACTATCGATTTTGTAGTAGAGCTTTTGTTTGATGAAGCTCACTTAACTCTTTCAGAGGTATCAAAATTAGTTATAAAATTTATAATCCCCCAAAAAATATTAAAAATAATGGCAAAAAACTAATAGCCTCATTAATTTAACAAAATAAAAGTAGTAAAATATAAATATACTTTGTGAAAAATTTCACAAATAAAGGGAGGATAGAAGTTGCTAAGCTGGCTTCCAATTTTGATAATGTTGATAGTAGCTTTGGGTTTTGCCCTTGCCTCTCTTGGTGTTTCATATTTGCTATCTCCTAAAAATGCCACTGCAGAAAAATTAGCTCCTTATGAATGTGGAATTTTTCCTGAGACAGAGACTTCTCAAAGGTTTCCAGTAAAGTTTTATATGGTTGCAATGTTGTATATTGTATTTGACATTGAAATAATATTCTTGTTTGCTTGGGCAACAAGTTTTAATAATCTTGGGTGGTATGGCATTTTGGCCATCTCTATATTTACTTTTTTTGTTTTAGAAACTCTTTATTATGTTTGGAAAAAAGGTGTTTTAGATTGGAATTTACCTCGCCGTGAAAGATATTTTGAAAAAAATGTTTTTAAGGAAGTTGCTTAATGTTTACTCCAGACAATATCCTTACTACAACTATCGATAAAGCAGTCCGTTGGTCAAGAACTCAATCTATGTGGCCAGTTACTTTTGGTTTGGCATGCTGTGCAATTGAAATGATGGCAGCAGGTAGTGCTAAGTATGATTTAGCTAGATATGGAATGGAAGTTTTTAGAGCATCACCGCGACAAGCTGATTTAATGATTGTTGCTGGCAGAGTTTCACAGAAAATGGCTCCAGTATTAAGACAAGTGTATGATCAAATGGCAGACCCTAAGTGGGTTATAGCAATGGGAGCTTGCTCCTCAACGGGAGGGATGTTTAACAATTATGCTTTAGTCCAAGGTGTTGATCATATAGTTCCAGTCGACATATATGTACCTGGATGCCCCCCTGGTCCACAATCTCTTATGCATGGAATTTTAACATTACATCAAAAAATTATGGACGGTGAAATTAACAGATGAACACAGAAGTAATCACTATTAGTTCTGAAGACTATAAAGAAACAATTACAAATATTAAAAAAGATGGATTTCAAATGATGGTCGACTTAACAGCGGTCGATTGGTTTAGAAAAAGAGAACCGCGTTTTGAATTAGTAGTTCAATTTTTATCAGTTTCAAAAAATTTAAGAAAAACAGTAAAAGTAATAATAAATGATGAAAATTTATCCATTCCGACCATAACTGATCTTTATCCGGGAGCTAATTTTTACGAAAGAGAAGTATTTGATATGTTTGGTATTGAGTTTGAAAATCATCCAGACATGACCAGAATACTAATGCCAGATGACTGGATTGGACATCCTTTAAGAAAAAACTACGGATCAGGAAGAATTCCTGTTCAGTTTAAAAATGCACCAAAGGTTGATTAGTTGAAAAGTAAAAAAATTAATAGATATAACTTAAAAGCTTTAAAAAAGAAATTTGAGTTTTGGGCTACAAACTCCGAAGAAGGCGGATGGAGTATTTCATCAACTGATGAAGGTTCACAAAAAATGCTTGAAGTAGAAGATGAAAAAAAAGTAAAAATTCAAACAGGTACAGAGATTATTGATGATTTTGTTGTTGATGAAGACTCTTCTGATGATGAAAGAATGATAATTAATATGGGCCCACAACATCCTTCAACTCATGGAGTTTTAAGATTACAAGCCGAGTTGGAAGGTGAGATTGTTAGAAGAGTTAAGCCAGTTATTGGGTATCTTCATACTGGTATGGAAAAAACTGGTGAAGAACTGAATTATTTTCAAGGTCCAACAAACACAACAAGAATGGATTATTTATCCCCCTTATTTAATGAACTTGTTTTTTCTCTAACTACTGAAAAATTGATAGGTATTGAGGTACCAGATAGAGCCAAAGCAATAAGAATTCTTATGACAGAATTAAATAGAATTTCATCACATTTAGTTGCACTAGCAACTGGAGGTATGGATATTGGAGCACTCTCTATGATGATTTTTGGGTTTAGAGAAAGAGAGCATATATTAAACTTTTTTGAAAAAACAACAGGTTTAAGAATGAACCATAATTATATTCGTCCGGGGGGTGTAGCTGCTGATTTACCTGATGGTTGGCAGAAGGATATTGAAGATATTATTCAATTAATACCCGAAAAATTAAAAGACTACGATGATATGCTTTTAGACAACCCCATTTGGAAAGGTAGATTACAAAATGTTGGAATATTAACAACAGAAGAATGCTTTGCTTATGGGATAACGGGTCCAAGTTTACGTGCAAGTGGATTCGATTGGGATTTGAGAAAGTCTCAACCATACTCTGGAATTGAAAAATTTAATTTTGATGTACCTGTTTTAAGTGAGGGTGATGTATTTGCTAGATGGAGAATAAAAGTATTAGAAATATTTGAAAGCTTAAAAATTGTTGAACAGGTAATGTATCAAATGCCAAAAGGTCCATATAAAATTCAAGATAAGAAAATTACTCCGCCACCAAGGAAACGGTTAGATGAATCAATGGAAGCATTAATTCATCATTTTAAGATATACACAGAAGGTTTCAAGGTACCAGAAGGTGATGCCTATGTTGCAATAGAATCTCCAAGAGGTGAATTAGGATGCTATATAGTATCTGATGGAACTGCAAAACCATATAGAATGCATGTTAGAGGACCATCGTTTTGTAATTTACAAGGTTTGCCAATAATTATGACAGATAGTCCAATAGCTGACGCAGTTGCTGCAATTGCTTCATTGGATCCAGTAATTGGAGACGTTGATAGGTGAGTTGGGATAAAAAACTAATAAATCAAGCGAATAAAATTATTAAGCAATATCCGCAAAAAAGGTCTGCTTTAGGACCACTTCTGCATTTAGCTCAAAGTAAAGATGGATACATTTCCGATGATTCTATTGAGGTCATTAGTGAGCTAATAGGAATAACTGAAGTTCAGGTGAAGTCAGTTTCTACATTTTATTCAATGTATAAGCAGGAACCAACAGGGAAATATTTAATTAGTGTTTGTAAGTCTATTTCATGTGAAATTAGCAATTCTTCCGATGTAATTAAAAAAGTACAGGAAATTACAGGATTAAATAATAATGAAACTGACGAAGAGGGAATATTTACATTTGAAAAAGTTGAATGTATTGGGGCATGTGGTGGTGCTCCAGCAATTCAAATTAACTATGAAACGGTTGAAGGTATGACCCCAGAGAGTACAGAAAGTCTTTTTAATTGGCTTAAGGAAAATCAACCAAAAGTTATTGTTGCTGACATATTACAAGAAAAATTTGGTGGAACAAGGTCTTTTGAGTGGGGAATTAAAGACAATTCTGGAACTATTGCCTCAGTTCCTGGTTTTCAAAACTTTAATACAGTAGGTGAGTCAAAGTGAAAGAGACAGTTTTGCTTACAAAAAGAATGAGAGACTTCCCATCAGATAGTCATTTGATTGATATTTATGAAAAGTCAAATGGGTACAAAGTTGCAAAAAAAACATTATCCAAAAGTTCACCGGAAGAAGTTTTAAAAGAAATTCAGGACTCCAACATAAAAGGAAGAGGTGGTGCAGGATTTCCTACAGGCACTAAATGGGGAATGTTAGTTGAAGATAAAGAAAAATATTTAGTAATAAATGCTGACGAATCAGAGCCAGGAACTTTTAAAGACCGAATTTTATTAGAAAGAGACCCCCATCAATTAATTGAGGGAATGATAATAACATGTTTTGCTGCAAATATTGATAAGGCATTCATATATATTAGAGGTGAATATGCTAAGCCCGCAAGAAGAGTCCAAAATGCAGTTGAGCAAGCTTACTCCAAAGGTTATCTTGGAAAGAAAATATTCGGAACAAATATGAATTTAGATATTGTTGTTCATTTAGGAGCTGGTGCATATATTTGTGGTGAAGAAACTGCTCTTTTAAATTCATTAGAAGGTCGGAGGGGTGAACCTAGGTTAAAACCACCTTTTTATCCAGCTGTTAAAGGACTTTACATGAAACCAACACTAGTAAATAATGTCGAAACTATATCTTCAGTTCCCTGGATAGTCGAAAACACTGGTGCCGAATATAACAAACTAGGTGTAGAAGGTTCAACAGGTACACGTATTTTTAGTCTATCTGGGCATATAAACAAACCTGGAAATTACGAAATTGAAATGGGAAGTAGTTTTGGAGAATTTGTAGAAACATTAGGTGAAGGTGTAAGAAATAATAAGAAAATTAAAGCTTTTATTCCAGGTGGTGCTTCAGCACCTTGGTTAACCGGAGAACAACTTGAGATAAAAATGACGATTGACGATGTTGCAAAAAATAATTCTATGTTAGGTTCAGGAGCAGTAGTAATGATGGATGAAGATACAAATCTAGTAAATGCAGCTAAAAGTATAGTCAGCTTTTTTGCTCATGAGTCCTGCGGACAGTGCACTCCATGTAGGGAAGGAACTACATGGCTGGAAATGATTTTAGACAGAGTTGCTTCAGGAAGAGGAAGATCTTCTGATTTAGAACTTTTGTTAGATGTATGTGATAATATTTCACCGGGTCTTTCATGGCCACCAAAAATGACAACTATATGTCCTCTTGGGCCATCTGCGGTTTCTCCAATTACCTCTTTAATGAAAAATTTTAGAGAAGAAGTTGAAAATATGATTCCAACAAAGGTTCTTTTATGAATGAAATGGTAAAAATTAACGTTAACGGTATTGAGATTCAGGCAGATAATAATAAGTTATTAATTGAAGCTTGTGAAGATTCGGGAATACATATTCCAAGATTTTGTTGGCATAAAAGACTAGATCCAGTTGGCATGTGCAGAATGTGTCTAGTTGAAGTAGATACACCAAGAGGTAAAGCTTTAGTTCCTTCATGTACTACAAAAGTAACTCCTAATCTTGTTGTAGACACAGAATCTGAAGTTGTGAAAAAAGCTCAAGAAGGCGTTCTTGAATTTCTCCTAATTAATCACCCTCTTGATTGTCCCATTTGTGATAAAGCTGGAGAATGTCCTCTTCAAGATCAGACTGTTTCTTATGGTCCTGGGGAAAGTAGATTTGTCGAAGAAAAAAGACATTTTGAAAAACCAATTTCTATCTCTGAAATCATTTTACTAGACAGAGAAAGATGTATTTTATGTGCTAGGTGTACAAGATTTTCTGATGAAATTTCGGGGGACCCTCTAATTGAATTTGTTCAAAGAGGTAATAAAACTGAAGTAAATACATTTCCTAACGAACCATTCAGGTCTTATTTTTCTGGAAATACTGTTCAAATCTGTCCGGTAGGTGCACTTACTTCTACTTCCTATAGATTTAAAGCAAGACCATGGGATCTTAAAGCAACTACATCTACTTGTAATGGTTGTACAGTTGGTTGTACTGTTGAACTTAATGCTTCTCAAAATAAAATGCTCAGAATACTTGGTGTTGATAATGATTCAGTAAATCAAGGATGGTTATGCGATAAAGGAAGATATAATTTTGAATTTTTAAATAACCAATCTCGACTAAAGGAAAGTCTTGAGAAGGTTAATGAAAAATTTGAAATTATTTCAAACAAAGATTTAATTAATAAGTTAAAAAATAAAATTTTGAATAACGAAAACAAAGTCAAGTTTCTATTGGGTACAAATTTAACTAATGAAGAGTATGCTGCGTTTAATGAATTTTCAGCTCTTATTTCTAAAAGTAAGTCAGATTTTTATCTTTCCGATGACTATCTTTTTAATGGATATTTCGAAAAGAATATTTCATTGGCTACTTTTAACAATCTTGATACAGCTGACACAATCGTTATTTGGTCTGAAGATATTAAGGAAAATTTACCGATATTGTACCTAAGGGTTAGACAGGCTGTCAAAAATGGAACAAAGTTAATTATTCTTGGACACAATAACTCAACTTTAAAAGATATAGCTTCAGATTTTTATTCGAGTGATATTATTGATGAGAATTTCGAATTAAAAGTCCAACCAGAAAATCTAAAAAATCTTAAAGATGCTGTAATTGGAAAAAATGTTACTGCAATTATTGGAAAGTCTTCTCCCTATCAAAACAAGAAATCTTTAGACCTATTAGTTAGTTTTCTAAATGAAAATTCAAACTTAAGCCTTTTAAATTCATTTTCTAAAGGAAATTCCTTTGGAGCTTTTCAAAATTTAGATAGTGTCAAAGGTTTGCCTGATCTTTGTAAAGATTTTGAAGAAGACTTACCCGAAGTTCTATTTATAGTTGGTGCTGATCCAATTGGATCATCTGTTTTAACAAATAAAATTACTAGTATTCTTGAAAAAATTAATTGTATAGTTTCATTAGATTTGTTTATACATCAAACAAATGAACTAGCTAATTATGTTGTTCCAATGAATTCAACAGTTTCTGAAAAAGAAGGTACTTTTACTAACATTGAATTTAGATCTTCAAAAATTAATAAAATTACTCCTTCTCCAGGAAAAGCACTAAGTGAAAATGAATTTCTATCTAATTTACTCAGTAGTCTTGGAAAAAGCACTGATTTTTTATCAGTTCATGAATTGAATACAAAAGTTGCAGAAAATAACTTTAATCAAGTCAATAAAATTACTTTTGACGAGTTAGACAAACCAAGTAATTTTGATGGAATAATTTCTGGTAAGGAAGTTAATATAAATTGCACTTTTTTTATTGAAGATAAATCTCTCTATTATGTTGGAAGAAAACTTTACGGCGATTCAGTTACTCAAAGAAATTCTCAATCAATATCAATTCTTGGATCAAAAAAATATATACAAGCTAACTTATCTACAATAAAAACTTTAGATTTAGAAGCTGGAAAATGTTACATAGAACAGAATGGTTTAAAACTATCATCTGAGTTGATAATTAATGAAAATATTCCAGATGGTTTAATCTATTTTCCAATTAATAGAAGAAATTTTGTTAAATATAATTTTGCAGAAAAAATTAATATTTCAAATATTAGTAATGAGGATATTCTTAGTGTCCAATGAATTAATTCTTGCGTTAATTAAATCTTCTATTGTTTTAGGAGTTTTATTAACTAATACAATATTTTTAATCTGGTTTGAAAGGAAATTAGTTGCAGGGATGCAATCAAGAGTTGGTCCAGATAGAGCTGGTCCATTTGGACTACTTCAAACTGTCGCTGATGCAATAAAACTTTTATTGAAGGAACAGATTCTTCCTTTTAAAGCAGATAGAGCGATGTACCTTTTAGCACCAATTATTTCACTAGTTCCATCTTTTTTAATTTTTATGGTAATTCCATTGGGTCCAAAAATTAATTTTCTTTTTAATAGTACTCAATTTGAGCTTGAGCTTGTGGGTGCAGATTTAAATGTTGGTGTGCTTTACTTTTTAGCTCTTTCATCAATTGCTGTTTACAGTGTTGTTCTAGCAGGCTGGTCATCTGGTTCCAAGTATCCATTACTTGGTGGAGTAAGAGCTTCAGCTCAAATGATTTCCTATGAAGCAGCTATGGGCCTATCACTAGTTCCTGTAATTTTGTATTCTGGTTCACTTTCTTTAGTGGATATTGTGCAGAGTCAATCTGGAAATTTATCAAGTGCAATTCCTTTTTTAAATAATATTGTTTCTTTTATTCCAAAATGGAATATATTTCCTCAATTTGTAGCTTTTGTTATATTCTTTATTGCTGCTGTAGCTGAAGTTAATAGGGCACCATTTGACCTTGTAGAGGCAGAACAAGAGTTGGTAGGAGGATTTCATACTGAATATTCCGGGTTTAGATTTGCAATGTTTTTTTTAGCTGAATACATAAATATGTTTAACATGTGTGCAATCACTGCAACATTTTTTCTTGGAGGTTGGCTTGGACCTACTTTTGAAAACATACTACCACCTTTTATCTCTGCGATTATGCCAATTATTTGGCTAGGAATTAAAACATTTCTATTATTATTTATTTTTGTTTGGATTAGAGCAACTTTGCCTAGGTTAAGATACGATCAACTTATGGAACTAGGATGGAAGAGATTAATTCCTGCTTCTTTAGTTTGGTTAATTCTTTCTGCAATTGTTTTAGGTTTAAGAGAATTTGGTTTGCCATGGAGATAAATTATGAGTGAAAATTTTGGCTTGTTTAAGGGTCTTAAGGTTACTTTTAAAGAATTATTTAAAAAATCTGTTACAGATAAATATCCAAAACAATTTAGAGAAAAACCTCAAAGGTTTCATGGCAGACATGTTTTAAATCGTTATGAAGATGGAATGGAAAAATGCATAGGTTGCGAACTATGCGCAGGAGTCTGTCCAGCACAATGTATATATGTAAGAGGAGAAGAAAACCCTGAAGATAATCCAGTAAGCCCTGGAGAGAGATATGGATTTATCTATGAGATAAATATGTTGCGTTGTATATATTGCGCACTTTGTGTTGAAGCATGTCCTACAGAAGCAATAACCATGAGTTCTCTATTTGAAATGAGTGTAACAAATAGGGCTGATGCTATTTTTGATAAATCAGTATTAGTGGTAGACGATTCGGGTAAGCCTAGGTCACATGAGGAGAAAACTAATTTAACAAACGAAAAAGATCTTCAAAACTTTGATGGCTGGATGAGGGCAACTTCATCTAATGGTAATCCAAATTACCAAAATGTAATTAATTGGTCTGGATCTTTAGGTTATGGTAAAAAAGAACCCGAAAAGGGCCAGCATTTAGAAGAGGAATAAATGGTTGAATTTTTGCTCTTTCTTGTACCAGCTTCTCTTGTCTTGATTGGAGCATTAATAGTAATTTTTGCTCAAAATCCTGTACATAATGCTATGGGCTTGGTTTTGACTTTGATTTCCCTTGCAATAATTTATATAACTTTAAATGCAACTTTCGTTGCAATGGTTCAGATGCTTGTATACGCAGGAGCAGTAATGACACTTTTTTTATTTGTAATTATGATGATAGGAGTAGACAAAAAGGAACAATCTAAAGAATCAATAAAAGGTCAAACACTTTTAGTTTCAGGTGTGTTACTAGTTTTAATTTCCTTACTTATCTATGTTGCTATAAATTCAAACTTTACTTGGGATTTGTGGTTTGAAGCTGTTCAATTTGATATAGAAGGAACCCCGCAATTAATTGCTGGAACTCTTTTTACTGCTTGGATATTACCATTTGAAATCATCTCAATTTTATTAATTGTCGCAACAACAGCAGCGATTGCTCTAGCGTATGATACAAAAAAAAGGAAGCAGCATGTTTGAAGTAACAACAGATTGGTATCTAAGCCTTGCAGCTGTACTTTTTTCAATAGGTTTTTTTGGCATGATGATTAGAAGAAATGCCTTAATTATGTTTATGTGCATCGAATTAATGCTTAATGCTGTAAATTTAACTTTTATTGCTGCTTCCAAACATTTTGGAACTATTGATGGTCAAGTTGCTGTATTTTTCGTACTTGTTGTAGCCGCTGCAGAAGTTGTAGTTGGATTAGCAATTATAGTTTCAATTTTCAGGAAACAGTCATCAGCATCAGTTGATGTTTTAAATTTATCTAGAGGTTAAATGGAAAATTTAGTTTTAGTACCGGTATTCCTTCCTCTGGTGACAGCAATTTTTCTATTTACTCAAAGAAATTTAATTAAAGAATCAATTGTAAATATTTTTACTTTATCAAGTAGTGTCATATCATTTTTAATTACAAGTTTCATTTTTATAACTTTTACAATTGAAAAATTTGAATCATACTCGGTCGTGCTTTACCAGTGGACAGAATCACCAAAGATAGATTTTAGTTTTACACTTGATGGCTTATCCGCACTAATGCTTTTATTAGTTAGTGGTTTATCGATTTTCATCCAACAATTTTCAACTTCTTATATGAGTAAAGATGAAAATTATAGGAAATATTTTGTTTATTTTAATTTTTTCGTTTTTTCAATGTTAGTTCTTGTTATGTCATCAAATTTTTTAATTATGTTTCTAGGTTGGGAGCTGGTAGGTTTAAGTTCTTACTTGTTAATCTCATTCTGGTCAAGTAAGACATCTGCTTCAAAAGCTGGAAATAAAGCCTTTATATTAAACAGAATTGGAGATTTTGGTTTTTTAGTTGGTCTCATGTTTATCTTAAATACTTTTAAGAGCTTTGATTTTCAGGAGGTGTTGCATAGAGCTAACGAAATACCAGTAAACACTATTACAGTTATTACCCTTTTTTTGATTCTGGGAGCATTTGGTAAATCAGCACAGTTTCCTTTATTTAGTTGGTTACCAGATGCGATGGAAGGACCAACTCCTGCTAGTGCATTAATTCATGCTGCAACAATGGTTACAGCTGGTGTATTTATGCTCGTGAGAATATCACCTCTATTACAATATTCCGAAACCACAAGTTTCGTTGTTTTAGTTATTGGTTTGTTAACAGCTTTAATATCTGCTTTTTCAGCAATTAATCAATATGATATTAAAAAAGTATTAGCTTATTCAACTATTTCCCAACTAGGCTTTATGTTTATTGCTATCGGTGTTGGCGCATATGTAGCAGCAGTATTCCATTTACTTACCCATGCTTTCTTTAAAGCTTTGTTGTTCCTTGGAGCTGGTGCGGTAATTGAAGCACTTCATCATGAACAAGATATTAGAAATATGGGAGGCTTAAGAAAGAAAATGCCTCTAACTGCAGGAATGATGGGTATAGGAACACTAGCCATTTCAGGTATACCACCTTTAGCTGGTTTTTGGTCTAAAGATGAAATACTTGCATCGATATTCTCTAAAGGTGGAATATATTTAGGCTTTTGGGCACTTACATTATTTGCTGCCGTTTTAACAGCATTTTATATGGGTAGACACTGGTTATTGATATTTAATTCTGAGCCAAGTAAAACTATTGAAGATATTCATGATGCACCAAGAAACATGAAAGTTCCTTTAGTTGTTCTTGGAATATTTTCAATTTTTATTGGATTTGTAAATACACCTTTCTTTCATGGCGTAGAAAAGCTTTTACACATTACATTAGAAGAAGTTGAGATAACTCATCTACCTGAAGGATTAACATTAGTTGTTCTTGCTTTGATTTCTATTGGAGCAGGTTTTGCTGGTTTATTCTTAGCTTATTTAATTTTCAGTCAAAATATTTTGCAGAGTAAGTTATTCAATAATGACGGATTCAAAAAACTGATAAAATTCATCAAAGAAGCATCATTTAATGTTCTATATCTAAATAAAATTGGAAATGTTATTTTTGTTGCTGGAGCTAAGCTGTTTTCAAAAAGGGTAGCTGTAATAATTGATAGTATTTTAATTGATGGAACAGTGAATCTTGTTGCTAATTCATTTAGTAAATCTGCAAAAATAACCTCTTCATCACAGACAGGTTTAGTGAGAAATTATGTTTTATACTTCGGATTTTTCTTAATTATTTTAGTAGCAGTGTTTATTGTTACACCTTTGGTAGGTAATTAATGAATGCTGTAATCTTTTCATTGTTATTAGTTCCACTTTTTGGATCATTCTTTATTTTCATTATTCCAAAAAATAGAGTTGAACTTTTCAGACCTGTAAGTATTTTGTTTACTTTAATTTCACTAACACAAGCTGTCTATTTACTTTTTGATTCAAAACTTACAGGTAATTTTAAAACTTACGCTTCATTTGAATGGATCAGTCTTTATGGATTAGATTTAAATTTTGGATTGTCTGGAATGTCAATTTTACTACTTGTATTAAGTGCATTACTAGTCACCGTTTCAATACTTTCTGTCTCTGATAGTCATTCTCAGAGTAAAGGATTTATTGGATCAATTTTAACTCTCCATTTTGCAATTAATGGAGTTTTCATTAGTGGAGACTTAGTTTCTCTTTTTATTTTTTTTGAAGCAATATTAATTCCTATGTACTTTCTTATGGGTATATGGGGAGGTGAAAATAGACGCTATGCAACTATAAAATTTATAATTTATACAGTATTCGGTTCTATTTTTATATTTATAGGAACTATTTACACAGGCCTATTAAGTTATTCAGTTAATGGCAGACTAGCTTTGGATTACAATACCTTATCCCAATTAAGTTTTAGTTCATCACAATCGAAAGTTCTTTTTGCATTATTCACTATAGGATTTTTAATAAAAGTACCATTATTCCCACTACATACTTGGTTACCAGATGCTCACGTTGAAGCTCCAACAGCGGGAAGTATCTTACTTGCTGGAGTTTTGTTAAAAGTTGGAGCATACGGAATACTTCGTGTGTCAATACCCTTCTTTACCGAAGGATTTATACAGTTTAGATTTTTAATAGCTTGTTTGTCTGTAGTGGGAATTATTTATGGAGCTATTGTAGCTATTGCACAAATAGATATTAAGAAACTAATTGCATATTCTTCAGTTAGTCATATGGGATTTGTAATGCTTGGTATTTCAGCTGGTGCATATTTAAGTATTGAAGGTGCAATAATTCAAATGGTTAACCATGGGATTACTTCTGGCGCATTATTTATGCTTGTTGGTTTTATATATGACAGAAGACATACAAGAAAAATAAGTGACTTTGGTGGTTTAAAGTTAAGAATGCCACTTTATGCAGGGATATTCCTTTTTACTTCATTTGCTTCAATAGGTTTACCTGGACTTAATGGTTTCGTAGGTGAATTTAAAATTTTAATGGGCAGCTTTGAAGCTTTTAAAGTTTTATCTATCATTTCTGCATTTGGCGTAGTTCTTGCTGCTATTTATATGCTTTGGGCTTACCAAAGAATGTTTACTGGAACTATAGTAAATGAAGAAAATAACACTTTATTAGATTTAAACTACAGGGAAATTATTTCTGTAATGCCTCTGCTAATTCTTATGTTATTAATTGGAATATTTCCTGGTAAATTAGAAAATTTAGTTTCTGAGGAGTCAGAATATTTAAGTGAGTTAATATTTTATTTTGTGGGTGGTAAATGATATCTATATCTGAAATAATAGGTTTTAATTTTATAGTGATATCTCCAACAGTTGTTTTAGTATTAACTGCGCTAATTTTACTTTTTTTTACAATCACTATTCCATCATCAGATGTTTTGAAAAAATTAATTACTTTTTTAGGGATTTTGTTAACAAACTTTTTTATATTTCTTAAATTTGGTTTGTATTTAACAGACGGAGTTTCATCATATTTTTCTGAAAAAATATTATTAGATGAGTTCTCATTATTTGGAAATGTCTTAATTGGCTTAATTTTATTGTTCACATTTAATTCATTTTGGAAGACATCTGCAAGCCTTGAAGGTAAAACCACAGAGGCAATAATTCTTATTTTAATGTCTGCTTCTGGATTTTTGCTTATGATCGATTCCGAAAATTTTATAATGCTTTTTATTGGATTGGAGATTGGATCAATAAGCCTTTATGCACTTGCTGGACTAAATCGAGGAGACAAATTAAGCAATGAAGCTTCATTAAAGTATTTTCTATTAGGTTCACTAGCTTCATGCGTATTAATCTATGGTGTTGCACTATTGTATGTATCGCTTTCAATTAGTGGTGTATATGAAACAAGTATTGCAATAAATTTTATTGGCGCACAAAATGTACCTTTAACAACTTTAATTGGAATGATTTTTATAATTGTCGGATTACTGTTCAAAGTAGCTGCAGCGCCATTTCAAGCTTGGGCACCAGATGTTTATCAAGGTTCACCAACAGGTTTTGTGGGTTATATGGCAACTACTGCTAAGGCGGCATCTTTTATAGTGTTAGCTCGAATTTCAGCTATTTCAATTCGTTTTATTCTAGATAAGTTCGAATTATTTTTTACTATCGTTGTACTTTTATCAGCATTATTAGGTGCATTATTTGCTACTAACCAAACGGATTTAAAACGTCTTATTGCTTATAGTGGAGTTATTCAATCAGGTTTTATTTTATCTGGAATGGTTTCAGGTGTGTTTGGAATAAGCGCGTCTTTATTTTATTTGTTTTCATATATTGTTCAGCTTCTTGGAATATTTTCTATATTTTCAATTATTAAAGGGCAACTTACCTCAAATTTTGAAATAGGTGAACTATCTGGATTGTTTTTGAATAATAAATTTCTAACTATTAGTTTTTCTATTTTTATGTTTGGTTTAGCTGGAATGCCATTAACAAGTGGTTTTGTATCAAAATTCATACTCATAACTAATTTATGGTCATATGAAAAATATTTACTTGTTGTTGTTTTGATGCTATCTACTGTTGTTGGATTTTATTTTTACTTAAGACCAATTTGGATTGCATCAATTGAAAAAAATGAAAATCCTTTATCAAAAATTGATATTTCGACTTCAGACAAAGTTTCAGTTGGTTTACTTGCAGTAGTAACTTTGTTACTAGGTATTCTTCCAAATGTACTGATAAATCTAACTCGCTGGGTCGTAGAAAATTATATTTAATGTTAATTAAATATATTCCACCACCCACGTTTCAGCATCAAGGTGGATGGGACGAATTACTATATTTCCTTGTACCAGCTTTACTACTAACATGGTTAAGAAGTAAGCAAAGAAAAGAAAATAAAGAATAGATTAATTATATTAAAAATATGATTGAAATTAAAGACCTAACAATGCTTTACAAAAATGGTAAAGGGGTCAGTGATATAAATCTCACAATCAAATCTGGTGAGGTTAAAGGATTACTTGGTCCAAATGGTTCTGGTAAATCTACTATCATGAGAAGCTTCATGGGATTTTTACTGCCTACTAGTGGCAATATGACTGTAAATGGAATTAATACACTACATAATTCAGCAGAAGCAAAAGCAATCATTGGGTATTTGCCAGGCGATCCACAGTTACCACAAAATATTTCCTCCAAAGAATTATTTAAATTAAGCTCAAAAATGAGAAGTTCCACTATTGATTATGCAATTGAACTTAGTGATAGATTTGAACTTGATATAACTCAACAAATAAAAGAACAATCTAAAGGTAATCGCCAAAAAACTGCCTTAATATTATCACTACTCCATAAACCAAAAGCTTTAGTTTTAGATGAACCAACTTCAGGATTAGACCCTTTTCATCAAAGAACTTTTTTTGAGGTAATTTCAGAATTTTCGAATGAAGGCGTTTCAATTTTGTTATCCTCTCATATAATTTCTGAGATTGAAAAAATAACAACTTCAATGGCAGTATTAAAAAATGGTTCGAAAATCTATGATGAACAACTTACAACTTTTGTAGAAAACTCAAAAATGCAAAATATCAGCATTGAAGATGCATTTTTCAAATTTTATGATAGGAATGTAAAAAATGATTAGTTATTTAAATTATTTTATTAAAGTACCTAAAAAGTTAATTATGACTTGGATATTAGCTCCGGCAATTTACTTTACAATAGTTCCACTTGCATTCTCTAATCAAAGTTTTGAGAACCTGATTTATACAAAAAGAGATGGTTTAAGTAGTCTTGCTGAAAACGATACAATGTTAAATATTTTAGGTATTTCAGATTGGGAAAATGTGTTTACCCTTGAGGGAATAATTACAACGTATTTAATGAATTTATTTGTTCCACTGCTAATTGCGATTGCAACTATTGTACTTTTAAATAAAATGGGGGCAAAATCTGAAGAAGAGGGAACATTCGAATTTGTTGCATCTTTACCCCTAAATAGAAAACAAATTTACTATATTCATTCACTTGTAGCTGTTGTTTTTGGAATTATTATTTCTCAAATTTGGTTTCATATAATGTATATTCCAATGGCGTTTATGAACTTGTCTCAAAACTTAGAATATTTACCAATGATGAAAGCAGGATTACAAAGTAGTTTAGGTGGTATTTCATTTGGAGTATTAGGGTATTCAATTGCAATGTACACTGGCAAATCTGGAAATGCTTGGAATTTTGGTATGGGACTACTAGCAGTAGAATGGCTTTCAAATATGTTGAGCAGTAGCAATAAGATATTTGAGTGGATACATGAAAATATTTCATCATTTGGGGCGTATGGAAATCCATACCAAAATGGTCTTAATTTATTAGATATGTCCTTAGTTATTTCCAAAATATTACTTTTTTTAGTTATTGGATATATTGGTTATACAAAAAGATCTTTAAATCTTAAATAGATTTATTTAAAGTTTTTAAAAGCCTTAAAATAGTTTCATGGCTACATTCTCAAAAACAATTACTGTAAAAAGTGATATTCAAAATACTTTTAATTTTGTTGCAGACTTTAGAAATTTGCATAAATGGAACCCTCACGATGAAGCTACTTTAACTAGTAAAGAACCTCTGAGGTCAGGCTCAATATTTGAAGTTAAGACAAAATTCAATGAAAGAGAAATAAATTTGAATTATGAAGTTATAGAATGGGGTCCGCCATTACGAGCATCTCTTCAATCAAGAAATAGAAATTTTGTTATAACTGATACAATTTTTTTATCGGCCAATAATAAAGGTACAGAGCTTACTTATACTGTAGATGTAAAATTTAAAGGCATTTTTAAAATTATCGGTCCGTTTTTTAATAAGCAATTTAATAATTTAATGGAAAACATTTATGAACTTGAAAAAATACTTGGCCCTGCTTAGTGTACCTACAATACTTTTAGTAATATCATATAGAGGTCAAATAGTGGAAAATTTTGAATCAAATTCTTTCCCAACTATACAAGGTAAGAACTTAAACAAAGTAAAAAAATCTGTACCAGATGATTTTGTTGATAAAAACTTAATAGCAATCTTAGCCTTCCAACAGTGGCACCAGCCAATAGTTGATGAGTCGATTCGAATTCTTGAAAAACATCAACTTGAGCAAGATTTTAATATCATAGAAGTCCCAACAATTGCAGAGTTCACAAAACTCGGACAGATGTATCTGGACGGAACTATGAGAGCAGCTATAAAAGATGATTACGTAAGAAATCGAACTATAACAGTTTATCTTAATAAAGAAAGCTTAAGGGAGGCATTAGAAATTCCAGACGAGAAAGATATTTATTGGTTTGTAATTAAAAAAGATTCAAATGAAATAATTTTCAGAGGAGTGGGAGTTATACAGGAATCTGATATTGAGGATATTAAAAACTTGTCATGAAAACATTATTGCGGAATAAAAAATCCCAATAGTACAAAGTAAAATTAAACCCTGAATCATCCCTCTAAATTTAGGTTGTAATTTTCCAGCTTTTGAATGTATAAAAGTAAGCAATCCAGCAAGAACAAATAATGTCATTTTTATATGAAAATAGATGTTTAGATCAGATGACCCCCAGGCAATTAAAAACATACCAATACCACTAAATAAGGCAAGAAAATAAACTCCCCAACCAATTTGGCCAAATCTAGATGCGAGTGCTTTTAATGTCATACCAGTATCATCAATCTTTCTAACTACTGGAACAAACGCTCCCATTAATATCATTCCACCTAACCAGACTGATGCAGAAATTAGGTGTAAAAGCTTTAGAAATTCATACATAAAAAAAGCATAGCATAATCTAAATTATTAAAATTATCTATATGTCAACCTACAAAGCTTGGATACAAAATCAAGTAACTTCATTTGATAAACTACAAATTGCAGAAATAGATATTCCTGAAATTCAAGAAGGCGAGATATTAATTGAAACTAAATCAACTACTTTAAATTTTGCTGACTTACTCCTTGCGAGTGGTCTTTATCAATCAAACCCTAAAACTCCATTTGTTCCTGGCTTTGAAGCTGCTGGTGTTGTAAAGAAAGTTTCGTCGCAAAGCAAATTTAAAGTAGGTGATAGAGTTGTTGGAGCTACAACAGTATTTCGATCAGGTCGTTATGGAAGTTTTGGTGAGTATTGTATTTCATCAGAAAATTTGACTTATTTCTTACCTGAAAAAATTAGTTTCAATGCAGGTGCAGCTATTTTAATGTCTTATTTAACATCTGATTTTGCGCTTGTAAGAAGAGCGGAGATTAAAAAAAATGATTTAGTTTTAATTAATGCAGCTGCTGGTGGTGTTGGAATTTCTGCGGTACAACTAGCAAAAAATTATGGTGCAAAAGTTATAGCAGCAGTTGGTAGTGATGTAAAAAAAGAGTTTATAAATAAATTTAACCCAGACCTTGTTATTAATTATCAAAAAGAAAATATTAAAGAAATAGTGGAACAAAAGTTTGGAAAAAGACCGGTAGACATTTTTTACGATCAAGTTGGTGGTGAGATGTACGAGAGCGGAATTAAGCTTTTAAAATCAGAAGGCAAGGCTCTAATTGTCGGTTTTGCAAGTGGCAATATTCCATCACAATTACTGAGTTATCTATTAGTTAAAAATATCACAGTGATGGGAGTGTTTATGATTGATTTTGAATCAAATAATAAAAATTATCTATCTGATAGGTTAGAACTAATTTTTAATCAGTATTTAAATAAAGAAATTGAACCTGTTTATAAAGTAATTAAGTTTGAAGAAATTGTTGATAACTTAGAATTGATAGGTACTAGAAAGTCAATTGGAAGAATTGTTGCTGAAATTTAAAAACAAAAATTTTTAAGGTTAATATTAAATAAATGGCTAAACTTTATTTTTATTATTCTGCAATGAATGCTGGTAAAAGTACAACTTTATTACAGTCGGCTCATAATTATGAAGAACGAAATATGAGAACACTACTTTTTACCCCAAAACTAGATGATAGATATGGTGAAGGACAAATTACATCTAGGATAGGTCTTAACAGAGAGTGTGAAATATTTACAGAATCTGATGATTTATATGTTTGGACAGCCCATGAAAATCAAAGAGATAAAATATCATGTGTTTTAGTTGATGAAGCACAATTTTTAAGTCCAAAACAAGTTTTACAACTTTCACTTGTAGTTGATAAATTAAAAATTCCAGTTCTGTGTTATGGTCTCCGATCTGATTTTAGAGGTGAACCATTCCCCGGAAGTGTTTACTTATTAGCTTGGGCTGATGAGTTATCAGAAATAAAAACAATTTGTAAATCGGGTAAAAAAGCTATCATGAATGCCAGATTAGACGAAAACGGAAACAGAGTTACAGAGGGTGAACAGATTTCTATTGGCCTTAATTACGAAGCTCAAGCTAGAGATATATTTGAATTAGATAAAGTTTCACCAATTGGATATCAAATACCGGAAGCAAATTAATTTAATTATTTTGGTTCAAAGGTGGCTCTGGTCTAGTTACAAGCCAAAAACACAACATTAGTCCAAATAATCCAAAAACTATATCACCAAATAAGTTAAATACCAGATAAATTGTTATTCCAAATGTCGGAATAATTGTAAGAATCGCAACTTTTTTAGCTTTTCTTGACAACCCTTTATAAAGTTTCCAATTGTTTATCATTTGACCAAACAATTTATGATTTTCGAGCCAATAGGTAAAACGATCAGAACATTTTGAAAATGCCCATGCTGATATCAAAATGAATACTGTAGTTGGTAATCCAGGAACAACAATACCTATATAACCTAATGAAAGAGAAATAATGCCAATTATGAAAAATAAAGGTTTATGAATTTTTAAAAATAATTTTGGAAAAAATTTATATAAAATGACAAAGAGAAATACTGCTCCGCTTAAAATATAGATAGTTTCACTTGCAATTTCATTTATAAAACCACTCATATCACAACAATAATTGATTTGAGCTATATGAGAATTTTCTTTAAAGCATATTTAAGTAAATTAATTAACTCCTAATATTTATTAAATGTATAATTTTAATATGTGTCCGTATGCATATTTACTAGCTGGTTTTATGTGGTTTGTTAAAAATGGCGGTAAAGCTTTAGCTAATCCAATTTCTTTTTTTAATAAATCAAATAAAAAAAATTTACAAAACACTAATAAATAAAAAAGAGTTATTGATTGTTCAGATTAAAAAACAGAAATTTTAAACTTTTTATTTTTAACAATTTTTTTATTTTAACTTTTACTTTAATTGCCTGTACATTTCCAAATAATGATCAAGGGAATAATCTAGTAATTTATAGCGGTAGGTCAGAAAGTATTGTTGATGAAATAATAAAAGACTTCACAGAAGAAACCGGCATCCAGGTTGATGTAAGGTATGCAAATAGCACAGAACTAGCAAACACGATAATTTTAGAAGGAAATAACAGTCCAGCAGATTTATTTTTTTCTCAAGATCCAATAAATTTGGAAAAAGTAGCTGAACAAAATCTTTTTACCCAATTACCCAATGAAATAATGCAAAGGAGTTTAAATTCAAATTATCAGTTTAATAATTATTGGATTCCAACATCAATAAGAGTTAGAACTTTAGGCTATAATTCCACTTCAACCCAACAAGAAGAATTACCAATAGACTTATACGAACTTATAAATCCTAAATACAAAAATAAAATAGGTTTAGCTCCTACTAACTCATCTTTTATAACAATGGTTTCATGTATGATATATTTTGACGGTGAAGAAAAAACTAACACCTGGCTAAAGAATATTCATGATCAGGGATATATTGAGTATCCAAATAATTCAACACAAATTAATGCCATAGATAATGATGAAATAAAATTTGGTCTAGTAAATCACTACTATACCCTTAGGTACAAAAGCGAAAATCAAACCAGCAATGTAAAAAATTATTATTTTAAGTCAGGTTGCGGCAGCTTAGTTATGCCTTCAGGAATTGGAGTACTTAAAACAAGCAAAAATCAAGAAAACGCCACTATATTTATTGAATTTTTATTAAATTCAAATACCCAAGAATTAATAACCAATAATTTATTTGAGTTTCCTGTTATAGATATTGTTAATCAAAATAATCAACTTCCAGAAATAAATAGTTTTCTAAACCTTGAACCAAATCAATGGCTTGAATTATCAAAATTACAGACAAAAGCAGTCGAGTTGATTTCTAAAGCTGGTTATTAAATCTGTTCATAAATATTTTATCTTTAAATAAATTTATTTAATAGATACTCTAAATTGTGTGAAAATTCCTAAATTTTTATCAAGTTTAAATGTTTTTATAGTTGTAGCTTTCATAAGTCCAATTTTTTATCTATTTTTTGAGACTTTAAACATAAACAATAATCTTCTTCAATTTATTGAAATTTGGGATTTCTATGAATTGTTTTTTAAAACTTTTTCATTAGTTGTTGGTGTGGTAATAATAAGCCTGATTTTAGGCTTGTCTTCCTCTCTAATAATTTCAAGATTTAAAATTAAAGGGTCAAAAATAATTTTAGCACTATTAATTTTACCCTTAGTTTTCCCATCTTATATTGGTGCATTAACATATGCATCAGCATTTTCACCTAAAGGATTAGCTGTAAATTTTTTGACTAATTTTGGAATACGAGAAATTTCAGGAATAAGTGGATATATAGGTAGTTTGATAGTCTTATCATTATTTACTTATCCTTATGTACTACTGATTTGTTTTAATACTATTTCTAATTTAGACAATAATATTGAGGAGGCAGCAAAGTCTCTTGGTTCATCAAAAGTAAAACTTTTTACAAGAGTTATCTTACCTCGATTGAAGCAACCTATAACTTACTCCGCATTGTTAGTTGGTTTATATGTTTTATCAGATTTTGGGGCTGTTTCAATAATGAAATACAGTACTTTGACCAAAGTAATTTATACGTACTATGAAATTGATATAACAGGGGATGCAGTATATTTATATTCCACGTTATTACTACTAACTTCATTTTTATTATCTTTTATACAACGAAATTCGGACGTTTCAAATCAGATACAAAACTCCTCTCGTTCAAAAAACATTAAAAAGAAGGAGTTAAATAAATTTAAATTATTTATTACATACACTTATTTTGTTCTAGTAGTGTTTTTTAGTTTAATTTTGCCAATTTTAGTTTTGTTCTATTGGCTAAAAAATGGATTAAATAGTGGTTTGAATATTGAATTGGTTTATAAAGGTATCTTTGGTTCAATTTTTGTTTCATTGACAACTGGTATGCTTGCTTTTTTTATCGCAATACCAATTACTGTTGCTTTTACTCAGTACAAGTCAAATTTCAATAAAATTCTAGAAAAAATTATTCTCACACTTTACGGATTACCACACATAACAATTGGTATTTCTTTACTATTTATCTCTTTAAAATTTGTTCCTAGGCTTTACCAATCTTTTACACTTTTAATTTTTTCATACCTAATAGTGTTTTTGCCTCAAGCTATAGGCGCTGGTAGGGCATCGACTTATCAAATAAGTAATAGTTTTTTAGAAGCTAGTTCTGTTCTTGGATTTAGCAGGCTAAAAACTTTTTATAAAGTTACATTTCCAATGATTCGAAACGGTATTCTTTCAGGATCAGCTTTAGTATTCCTTTCAACTATTAAAGAGCTCCCACAAACTTTACTGCTTAGACCTACAGGTTTTAAAACTCTTGCTATTGATATTTGGTCTTTTTCAATTGAAGGTCAATTTACAGATGCTGCTTTTTCATCAATAATTTTGTTGGCAATAAGCGCGATTCCTACTTATATTTTAAGTACAAGAAATTTAAGAAGTAAAAATGACATTTGATAACTTATTAATTAGAGCTAGAAATATTGAAAAATCTTACAATTCAGATCAAATCCTAGATGATTTCAATCTTGATGTTTGGAAGGGATCTATTTATGGAATATTAGGTAAGTCAGGTTCTGGTAAAACAACAGTTTTGAGGTTGTTAGCAGGTTTTGAAAAACCTGATAGTGGTTCAATTGAAATGAGGGGTAAGAAAATAGTTGACGATAAAATGTGGACCCAACCAGAAAAAAGGAATATTGGTATGGTATTTCAAAACTTTGCACTTTTCCCTCATTTAAACGTTCAAAAAAACATTTCATTTGGTTTAAATAAATCTCAGATTAAAGATGGACGCCTTGATGAAGTAATAAATATTTGTAATTTACAAAATTTAGTTTCAAAAAAGCCCTCACAACTTTCTGGTGGTGAACAACAGAGGGTTGCTATAGCACGTGCATTAGCTCCCAAGCCTGATGTTTTACTTCTTGATGAACCATTTTCAAGTTTAGACGCCCAAATGGCAAGAGAAATTAGAGAAGAAATAGTTGACTTACTAAGAAGTACAAAAACAACAACAATTTTAGTAACTCACGATCAAGAAGAAGCTTTATCGATTTGTGATTTTGTTAGTATTTTAGATAGTGGGAAAATTATCCAAAGCTCAACCCCACAAGAAATATATCTTCATCCTGTTAATAAAGTTGTTGCAGAATCAATTGGTGATCCAAACCTAGTAAAAGGATTTGCAAATTTAGGTAAGTTAGAAACACCACTTGGTACTTTCGACACTAATTTAACTGGTGCAGTAGATGTAGCCATTCGCCCAGAATGTATTTCTTTAAATCATGACAAAAAAGGAAAATATGTAGTAAAAGAATGCAATTTTTATGGACATGATCAATTAGTTTTTTTTAAAAATTCAAAAGGTGAAACTTTTAAAGCAAGAACTACTCCAAACAATGAATTTGAATTAGGAGATAGGATCAGTATTCAAATTAGTGAAATTAATACATTTAAATCAAATATTTGATTTTATAAAAGCAACTCTCCCTGCAACAGATTGTAATTCAATTTCAATTTCGGAAAGTTTAAATTGAGCTCTTTGGTAGTCTTCTTCAGCTATATACTCTCTTGAATTAGCTAATGATTTAATTAAAACCTCAAGTTCAACCATTAAAGATTCAATTTCAGAGTAAATTTGATTTTTTTCCATATAATTAATGTAAATAAAATTTAAAATAAGAATAGGAAAAAAAAGGATTCTTGTGGAGCAAAAAATAAAAAAACTAAAAAGATTCAATATAATTATGGGCACATTCCATCTGATTCAAGGTGCTGCGTTGTTTTGGTTAGGAACCGTAGTAAATTCAGATTTTGTAGTACCCATAACTTTGACACAGCTTAAAGCCCAAGGTAATCCTTCAGACCCAGCAAGCTTTGCATTAGTACCAGAACTTGAAGTGTGGAGAGAAGTTACAAATTTTGGTCCAGCAGTTGCAACTTTTTTATTAGCTTCTGCAGTTGCACACTATCTAATTTCAGGACCTTTCTTTTCGAAATATAAAGAAGACTTATCTAAAGGTATTAACAAAGTTAGGTGGATTGAATATTCAATAAGTGCTTCAGTGATGATTGTGTTGATTGCACTTTTGGTAGGAATATATGATATCTGGGCTTTAGCAGGCATATTTTTTATGAATGCTGCAATGTGTTGGTTTGGATGGATGATGGAAGTACATAATCAATATACTGAAAAAGTAGATTGGACAAGCTACATCATGGGTTGTTTAGTTGGAGTTGCTCCTTGGATTTTTATTTTTATAAATCTTATTGGAGATGGTGTAGCAACTGACTCAAACCCACAAGGTGTACCACAGTTTGTAGTATGGATTTTTGTTAGTATATTTTTATTCTTTAATACTTTTTCAATAAATATGATTCTCCAATATAAAAAAGTTGGAAAATGGAGTGATTATTTATATGGAGAGAGAGCATATATCTGGCTTAGTCTACTAGCAAAAACTTGCTTAGCTTGGCAAGTATTTTTCGGGACCTACCAACCTAATTAGATTATTTTATTTTTTTGCCAAATAAAATAATTAATAAAATAATTAAAGCTAACCCTATATAGGACAGTGCCACTATTTTTTTGATCTAATTTTCTTGAAAATTATGAATAGAGTTAATAATGGAATTAATATGATTGAGACCGAAACTGTAATTCCAATTATTTCTTCAACCCATGAAAGTGCTCTCTGTACATAATAATTCCAAGAAAATAAAGAAACTCCAGAACCTTCTCTTATTTCTAATGACAGACTGGAGTAAGATGTTGCTTTCTCGTAATATTCCTTTTGAGCCTCCAACATCTCTATATCTTGATTGATATATCGTAATTGTGATTGAACCTGAAGCTTATCAGCAGTTGTTGTTGCTTCTTCTCGAATACTTTCTAAAGCATATTTTTCTTCATAAAGAGAATTTAATCTTGAATCAATATCTAATACGTATGTAGTGACATCATTAGCATTTAAATTAATATTTGTAAATTCAGAAATACTTTCAATATCATTTATAAAATTATCAAAATTATCTGATGGGATGTTGCTTGTTATACTGTAGCTTTTTAGTCCTTGATAATTTGTTGATAAATAAGTATTGGAAATGTAACCATCATAAAACTTAACTAAACCTTCAACGTCGTTTATTACTGATTGAAATTTATTAGTAGATACATCCGTACTTGCATAACCTGTTTTTATAATATAATCACCCTGCGAAAGATTGTATTCTGAACTTATAGCTTTTGATTCTTGTACCATATCAGCAGTTGCACCGCCAAAAAATGGTTCTTCATACTGGACTGAATTTTCATTTGCATTACTACAACTTATTAGGAAAATAATAAATATACCTAGTGATAATTTTTTCATACTCAATTTTTGCATATCCAAGGAACTAATAATTGGATATTTCAATAATCGGTATTAATATTTCTGAATCAGACAATCCACCATGGTACCCAATTAATGGAGCTTTCAAGTGTTTTGGAATAACAATTGATGAATCTTTCAGGAGAAAACAAAAATCAGGAAATATTCTCTCTATAAAATTATCTTCAGATATTTCAAAATATTCTTTCAACTCTGCTTTATTTATTAATTCTCCGGGTACATTTTTGAATGCTCTATTAATTTTATTTTTTTCTCCATTTATAAAAACAGATCTTTGATCCCCATAAATTTTTATATCTTCAGAGTACTGAATTTCAAATTTATTATTTTTAGTAATATTTACCAAACCGTGATCAGATGTTACAACCGTATAAGATTTTTTATTTGTTGAAGTATTTAAAATATTTATCAATTTTTCAAATTCAAATATTTCTCTTGACCACTCTTTACTACCTACACCATACAAATGAGCTGCTACATCAATTTTTGGATAATAAATAAAATTAAATCTATTTTCTAAAAATAGTGAATCTGACATTAATTCAATTAATTCTTTATTGTCTAGATAACCTGTTACTTTTTCAGAAAAATAGATGAAATTGGATAATGTTGTACCAACTAAATTTTTTGGTTGAAAAATGTTATAGAAAATTTTTGATTCGTTTAGTGTGCTCCAAATTGTTTTTTGCTTTTTATAAAATTCGTTTTTAATTAAATTAGTATTTTCAGAATTCCATACAAGAGCATTGATTAAATGATTGTATTTTTTATCGAACATAAAATAACCTATAATCCCAGTCTTCCCAGGATTATTAGCCAATGTAAGTGAACTTAATGCTACATTTGTAGAGGATGGGAAGGTTGTAAAAATGCTTTTAGATATATTCGAATTTAGCCAACTGTCAGTTTCCTGTAAGTTTTTGAAACCTAAACCATCAGCTAAAATAAAATTAATAGATTCAGCATCGTTTATTTTTTCGTCTAACAAGTTATTAAATCGAAGTTCGTAAAATTTCTTTCCCAAAACAGTGTTAATTACTGTTTTAGACAGATCTACTAGGTTTGGTTCAATTAAAAATTTTTGTGTTTTCACTTATAAAAAATCTTACAAATAATTTCTCCGAAGTTTTAGAAAAAACTAAACTTTTTAGAGGCTGGACTAAAGTAAAAGTATGATTTCTTATTTTCAGAATTATGTAACTGTGGGAGCGGTACTCTCGTTCGGATTATTTTTTATGATGCTTTTAGTTGGACTTGCGTCCGTATTAAGACCGAATAAACCGTACGCAGAAAAACTTACTACATATGAATGTGGAGTAGATCCAGTTGGTTCAGGATGGAGTCAAACTTATGTCAGGTATTATATTTTTGGACTATTATTTGTTATTTTTGATGTTGAAGCAGTATTCATTTTCCCCTGGGCAATTAATCTTGAAAAACTCGGATATTTTGGATTAATTGAAATGTTTATATTTATCTTTATATTGCTTATCGGATTAATTTATGCAATTAGGAAGGATGTTTTAAAGTGGGAGTAGTTGACAAGTTTGGTTTACCAAAGCCTATCTCATCTATATTTAACTGGGCTAGAGCATATTCATTATGGTATTTTCAATTTGGTTTAGCATGTTGTGCTATAGAAGTAATGGCTGTTAGCGGCCCAAGGCATGACTTTATGAGACTTGGAATTATTCCACTTCCAGCTTCTCCGAGACAAGCAGATTTAATGATTGTTGCCGGAACTGTTACTGACAAGATGGCACCTTCAGTGAAAAGATTATATGATCAAATGCCTGAACCTAAGTATGTAATTTCAATGGGCTCTTGTTCAAATAGTGGTGGTCCTTATTGGGACTCATATTCGGTAACTAAAGGAGTAGATCAACTTATTCCAGTAGATGTTTATGTTCCTGGTTGCCCTCCAAGACCTGAGGCATTACAGGAAGGTATCATACTTCTTCAGAAAAAAATCAAAGGAGAAGATATGAAATCTAAGTGGGTCGAAAAGCAAGTTGAACCTTTATAACATGGAAGATTTTTTAAATCAACTTAAAGAAGATTTCAATGATGTCTCATATGAGTTTGAGACTATTTTAATAAAAGTAAATGTTGAAAATTGGATATCTACACATGAAATTCTTCGTGATAAATTTGATCTTAAATTTTTCTCATGGCTTTCAGCAATAGATTGGGATAATGAAGTTTCTGTGGGAGATAAACCTAAAGAAGTTGTTAATCCCTCATTTGAAATCATGAGTTGCCTTTCTAGTGTTAATAGTTCAAATCTAGTTACAATTTCAACATTTATCTCTAAACTAAATCCATCAATTTCAACTCTAGTTAATGTATTTGTTGGAGCTAATTGGCATGAAAGAGAAGCTTATGAAATGTTTGGTATTACTTTTGAAGGCCATCCTAATCTAACAAAATTGTATCTTCCAGATGGATACGAAGGTAATCCAATGCTTAAATCATTTGAATTAATAAGTCGTGAAGTTAAACCTTGGCCTGGAGATGTAGACGTAGAAGGCATGCCTGAAGGTTTTGATGAGGAGAATTCTTAATTTTGAACACAATAGATCCTCGTAATTTTCAAAGTATTTCTGAAGCCTCTGTATCAGTTGAAATTGAAACTGAGGATATGACTTTAAATATTGGTCCGCAGCATCCATCTACTCATGGAGTTCTCAGATTAGTTGCAAAAGTTGACGGAGAAAAAGTATACAACGTAGAGCCTGTATTGGGGTATATGCATAGAGGGTATGAAAAGCTTGCCGAAGTAAGAACTTATCCTCAAATAACAACATTAGTTAATAGGATTGATTGGGTTGCAGGATTTTCTAATGAGATTCCATTTATAGCCGGCACAGAAAGACTGATGGAGATTGAAGCACCAGAAAGAGCAAAGCAAATTAGATTAATTCTTACTGAAATGGCAAGGATTTGTTCCCACTTTGTATTCAATGGTGCTTACGCGCTAGAAGTTGGCGCATTAACTCCAATTTTTTATGCAATGGAAGATAGAGAAAGAGTCTTAGATCTTATTGAGTCTGTAACTGGAGGGAGATTCCATCCAAACTTCAATAGAATTGGTGGCGTTAAACCTGCTGCTGGTTCTGGTCCAACAACAAAAAAGAATATCCAAGATTTACCAGTTGGTTTTTATAGAGATACTAAGTTAGCTATGGAAAAAGTAATAGAAGCAGCTGATAAATTTCAAAATTTAATTGGAGGAAATGAAGTTTTTCATAAGAGAACTAAGAATGTAGGCGTTCTTTCAAAAGAAACAGCAGAAGCATATGGTGTATCGGGTCCAATTCTTAGAGCTTCAGGGGTAAAATCAGATCTAAGAACTCAAACTGACTATCTACCTTATGAAAAATTTGAATTTGAAATACCAATTGGGCAAAACGGTGATTGCTATGATCGTTGGGATGTAAGAACTAGAGAAATGGTTGAGTCAGCAAAAATTGTTTTACAAGCAATAGATGATATGCCCTCAGGTCCTTTACAGGCAAAAGTTCCAAAAGTTATAAAAGTTCCTGCAGGAAGAACTTATGTAAGAGCAGAAAATCCAAAAGGTGAGATGGGTTATTACATTGTATCCGAAGGGGGATTAGGACCTTATAGATTAAAAGTTAGAACAGCTTCTTTTAGCAATGTTTCAATTCTTCCAGTAATGCTGGAAGGAGCACTTTTACCAGATTTGATTGCAATAATGGGTAGTCTTGACTTTGTATTAGGAGATGTTGATAGATGACAGATGTATTAATCAAAGTAGGATTTGTTGCTTTAGCTGCATTAAATGGTGCAGTAATTTTTACCATAATGGATGTTAAGGGAGCTTCATGGATGCAAAGGCGTCCAGGTCCTTTACATGTAGGTTTAAGGGGATTTATATTTCCTTTAGCTGAAATTCTTAAATTTGTTCAGAAAGAAGACATTATTCCAACTGATGTCGATAGGCCAGTATTTAAATGGGCACCAGCGTATGTAGTTGTTTCAGCAGTTTCTCTTTTTGCCGTTGTCCCATTAAGCCCAACTTTGGTTGTTGTTGATTTAGAACTTGGAGTATTTTTTGCATTAGCAATTAGCTCACTCTCAACTATTGGAGTTTTAACAGCTGGCTGGTCATCCGCTAACAAATACTCTCTCATGGGAGGGTTAAGGGCTGCTGGCCAATTAATTGCATACGAGCTCCCTTTAATTTTGGCTGTTGTTGGAGTCGTTATTCAAGCTGAAACAATGTCTCTAGTTGGAATTGTTGAAAAACAAATTGAATGGGGAGTACCTTTTGCATTTAGTGGGCAAATAGTTGCTTTTCTAATTTTTATGATTGCAGCTACAGCAGAAATGATGAGAGTTCCATTTGATATGCCAATTGGTGAATCTGAACTAACAATGGGTTTTATGACTGAATATTCAGGTATAAGATTTTTAATATTTTACATTTCAGAATACATGAGCATGTTTGTTTTATGTGCAGTAGCTTCTACTTTGTTTCTTGGAGGATATCACTTACCTTTCATTCCAACTGAGTGGGTCAATATATACGGACCAATATCACTAATTACAAAAACTCTAATATTAGGGTTTATATTGGTTGCTGTTAGGTGGTCGTTTCCTAGATTTAGGGAAGATCAATTGCAAAACCTTGCTTGGAAATTCTTAATACCTGCTTCATTATTAAATATACTAATAACTGCAGTATTGAAAGTGGTGTTGTAATGAAAACCTTTAGACCAAAAATTCCTGGCTTTATAATTGGCATGAAAATTGTGATAGTAAATATGTTTAAAACATTATCACCATTTCATTCAAATCCAAATGTCAATTATCCATTCGAAAAGGAAAAAGTAGCCCCAAGAGCTAGAGGAGTGATTGCATTAGATCAAGAAGCATGCACTAGTTGTATGCTATGCGCTAGACAATGTCCTGATTGGTGTATCTACATTGAAGGTCACAAAGAATTACAGCCACCTTCCACTCCCGGTGGAAGACAAAGAAGTCGTGCAGTGCTTGATAGGTTTGATATTGATTATGCATTATGTATGTACTGTGGAATTTGTGTTGAAGTATGTCCATTCGATGCTTTATTTTGGTCACCCGAATATGAGTATTCTGAATTTAATATGGGTGATATGCTTCATAATAAAGCAAGGCTCGATGAATGGTTAAAAACAGTTCCTGAACCAGAAGGTCTAGAGAATTAATAATGGAAATTTATGAAATAGTCACTTATTTTGTTCTACTGTTGCTACTTTCAACAGCATTAAGAGTAGTAACCACAACAAATGTTATTCACGCCGCAGTTTCATTAGTATTTACACTTGCGCTAACTGCAACATTATTCTTACTACTTTCTGCTGAGTTTGTCGCCCTAGTATTAATACTTGTATACATAGGTGCAGTAATAGTTCTCTTTTTATTCGGAATTATGATAACGAGAGCTCCACTTGGTAAGAATGCTGAATTAGATAATGATAAAAACAAAAAAGCAGGTGCTATATTAGCTTTTGCAATTTTCCTACTTTTTTCTTTTATTTTAATTAGTGGATTTAGTGGTGAGATTACAATAGATCAGGCATCTTCCACACAATTGTTGGGTGAAATTTTATTAACAAGATTTGTTTTTCCATTTGAAATAGTTTCGTTTGTTTTACTTGCTGCACTTATAGGAGGTATAACACTTGCCAGAAAAGACGATGCTCTAATTAACGAAGACCAAATATGATAGTTCAACCTGTATTAATTGTTGCTGCCGCACTTTTTTCACTTGGAATTTATGGAATCTTAGTTCGAAGAAATGCAGTTATGGTTCTTTTATCAATCGAACTGATTCTTAATTCTGTAAATATAAATTTTGTTTTATTCGATGCTATGTTGTCAGACACAATGATGGGTGGACAGATATTTTCTATTTTCATTATTACTATTGCAGCTGCTGAAGTTGGGATAGGGCTTGCTATAGTCTTGATGCTTTTTAGAAACAGACAAACAGCTAATATTAATGAATTTGATTTAATGAAATGGTAGGAAAATAAGTGAACCTTCTAGCTGAATCTAAACTTTCGTATGGTGATGGCGGTGTCTTTGCAGAATATGCTTGGATATTAGTAGTGCTTCCATTTATTTCAGCTTTAATCATTACTTTCTTTGGAAAAAAACTACCTTATAAAGGTGCAGAAATTGCTTTAGCAACAATAGGATCAATTTTTTTCTATAGCTCTGCACTACTTTATAAACACATTACAGAAGGCATAGTAAATGAATTTTTTATTGTAGTTGGCAATATTGGAACTTTTGATATTGAATTTGGATGGGTTGTTGATGGACTTTCAATTATGATGTACTTTGTTGTTGGCACTGTTGCACTTTTGGTATTTATTTATGCAACAAATTATATGAAAGGTGAAGTTAGATATACGTTTTTCTTTACTTCTCTTACTTTGTTTGCTGGAAGCATGTTAGTTCTTGTATCTTCACCTACATTAATTCAAATTCTTATTGGTTGGGAATTAGTTGGAGTTTGTTCATATTTGCTTATAGGTCATTATTGGGAGACTAAAGACAACTCATCTGCTGCAATGAAAGCTTTTATAACAAACAAAATAGCTGATATAGGATTAATGATTGGAATCATAATTTTAGCTTTAAATACTGGGACATTAAGAATTTCAGAAATACTCTATCAATCAACTCACGATTACGAAGATATTAAAAATGTTGCGTTTGTCGCAGGCGTTTTATTGTTTATTGGTGCTATGGGTAAAAGTGCTCAATTTCCATTACATGTTTGGTTGCCAGATGCCATGGCAGGTCCAACTCCTGTTTCAGCTCTGATGCATGCAGCAACAATGGTAACAGCAGGTGTTTATTTACTTGCAAGAATGTTTCCTTTTTACGAAGCCATGGCTCATGAAGCGTTGGACATAGTTATGTTATTTGGAGTAATTACTTTAATAACAGCTGGACTTATTGCAGTTGTTCAGGATGATTTAAAAAAAGTTTTAGCATATTCGACTGTTAGTCAGTTAGGCTATATGGTTGCTGCAATAGGATCTGGAGCTTATACAGCATCACTTTTTCATTTATGGACTCATGCTTTTTTTAAAGCACTTTTATTTTTAGGAGCAGGATCAGTTATTCATGCTGTCCACACAAATAGTATGTTAGAGATGGGTGGTTTAAGAAAATATATGCCTAGAACCTTTATAACTTTTATAATTGGGACAGTAGCTCTAGCTGGCTTACCACCGTTTGCAGGATTCTTTTCAAAAGATGAGATTTTAGCATCACTCAATCATGAAGGTGAAACTACTTTTTTAGTTATCTCAATTATTGGCGCTTTTGTTACGGCTTTCTATATGACTAGAGCAGTAGCATTAACATTCTTGGGTGAGTATAGAGGCCACGGTCATCCACATGAGTCAGATAAAATGATGACTGTCCCATTAATGTTTCTTGCAGTATTTGCAATTGGAGCAGGTTGGGTAAACATTCCAGGGGTGTATACAGGCTTTACTACATGGGTAACAACAAGAGCAAATAAAATTAATGAATATCATCCTGAAAGTTTTGATTACACAGCTCTGTTTTCTGGATTAATTGCTGGCTTACTCGGAATAGGTTTAGGTTATTTTGTTTATCAACTTCAGGGATCTGCTGATAAAGGTGACAAATTAATTAAAGTAGAGCCAATTTGGACTGTTCTAGAAAATAAATATTACTTAGATCATTTCTATTTCAAGTATTTAATTAATCCAACTAAATTAACAATTGCAAATGCTGTTGATAGAATTAATACGAATTTTTTAGATCGAATTATTAATTCATTTGGTTTAGCTGCTTCTTTTCTTGGTCAAATTGTCTATAATAATTTTGATCAAAAAGGTATTGATAAGTTTTTAAATGCCTCTTCTACCAGCACTGACAGCTTTGGTGGAAAAGTTAAATTATTACAAACAGGCAAAACCCAACAATATTTAATGTTGTTTTTAGCTGGTGTTGTAACAATTAGTTTGTTAATTCTGTTTATTATTTAGGAGGAAAAAGTGGAAATATTATCAAACGGTTTGGGATTAAGTGCGGTTGTTTTCTTGCCAATTATAAGTGCACTTTTAATTTTATTCATACCTAAACCATACGAAAGTGTAATAAAAGGAGTTGCTTTACTGTCTTCAGTGGTAACTTTTATTTTGAGCATTCTGGTTTTACTTGAGTTTGATTTTTCTAAAGCATCACAACTTCAATTAGGAAGCAAAGCTACTTGGATCGAAAGCATAAATGCTAATTATGAAATTGGCATTGATGGAATTTCTCTTCCTCTATTGGTGCTTTCAACATTTATTTCAGTTTTAGCAATAATATATTCTCTAGAGCATTTACCTGAACCAAAAAGTCCAAAAGGTTTTCTTGCTTTGATTCTGGTACTTGAAACTGGGATGAATGGAACTTTTGTAGCATTGGATTTAATTCTGTTCTTTGTATTTTTTGAAATAGTTCTTTTGCCAATGTATTTCATGATTGGTATTTGGGGTGATAAAACTATTAGGTCAGTCTCTGGGTTAAAAAAAGAAATTGAAACAAGGTTATATGCAAGCATTAAGTTTTTTGTATTTACCTTATTTGGATCTGCATTTATGTTGCTTGGATTTTTAGGTTTGTACTATAGAGGGAATAAGACATTTAGCATACCTGAATTAATTGAAATTGGAAGTACAGGTGCTTTTACAGGAACATTTGCCACTCTAGTTTTTGCTGTTCTGTTTTTAGGTTTTGCAGTTAAAGTTCCAATGTGGCCACTACATACTTGGTTACCAGATGCACATACAGCTGCACCTACAGTTGGCTCTGTTCTTTTAGCTGCTATATTATTAAAACTTGGGTCATATG
The DNA here is from genome assembly GCA_027729925.1 of Actinomycetota bacterium. Lineage (GTDB taxonomy): Bacteria > Actinomycetota > Acidimicrobiia > Actinomarinales > Actinomarinaceae > Actinomarina. The sequence continues at coordinate 5,987 of JAQCEB010000004.1, read as the reverse complement.
GTTTTATAAGAATTGCTATTCCAATTCTTCCAGAGCAAGCAAAAGCTTGGGCTCCTGCAATAGCAATACTTTCAGCAATAGGGATTATTTATGGTTCACTTGCTTGCTTAGCACAGACTGATTTGAAAAGATTAATTGCATTTTCTTCTGTAGGTCACATGGGTTTTGTAATGCTTGGAATAGCTTCACTAACATCAGTTGGAATAAATGCAGCAATAATTGGAATGGTGGCACATGGAGTAATAACAGGACTACTATTTTTCTTAACCGGCTCTATGTCTCACACATACCATACAAGAGATATGGGACGACTAGGTGGCAATATGAAGTTGCTTCCAAAAACCGGTGCCTTGCTTGGTTTTACTGCAATGGCTTCATTAGGTTTACCAGGACTCGCAGGTTTTTGGGGAGAATTTATGGCATTACTTGGAGCTTATAACCCACTCCAAGGCTTGAATATTGTAATCTTTAGGTCATCAATGGTTGCTGGTGCAATAGGAACAGTACTAACAGCAGGGTACCTACTTTGGATGTTACAGAGAGTTAATTTAGGTGAACCTGCAGACGAGTGGAAAGATAAAGAGCTTCATGACGCTGACAATTACGAATTAGCAGCATGGATTCCTCTAGTAATTCTGACTGTTCTAATAGGAATATTTCCTAAGTTAATTTTTGGTGCTACAAATGATGCTGTTGTTGATTTAATTTTTAAAGCTTTTGGAGGTTAAAAATTACTATAAATTATTATGCAATCTCAACAGAATTAGTAATTATTGCTACATTAGTAATTTCTATATTCTTAGATTTACTTTTACCACGTAAATCCAAATATCTAATTGCTGCATTTGCATTATTGGGAACCTTAGTTTCACTAGTACCTTTGTTAATCCATTGGATAAGCTACACATCTGCTATATACGTATTCCAAGACAGTTATGTTATTGATAAATTTTCAATCATATTAAAAGGTTTGTTCATAATTATTACCTACATAACATTTTTATTGTCGATTAATTTTATTGAGAGTGACAAATACTATCAAGGTGAATACTATTTCTTATTACTAAGTTCTCTACTCGGTGCCTTAGTTATTTGTTCGTCCAGAGATTTATTGACTATTTTTATCGGCATCGAATTAGCTTCAACTCCAATGTTTTTACTTTCAGGATGGAAAAAAGGTGATCGAAAATCAAATGAAGGTGCTATTAAATTCTTTTTACTTGGAGTCCTATCTGCTTCTTTAATTCTTTATGGTTTCTCTCTTCTATATGGATTAACAGGAAATTTATTATTTAACGAGATTTCAAAACAAATTTTGACGAGCTCTTTGGAAAATTCTCCAGTTGTTCTATTAAGCGCAGTATTGGTAATTTCAGGATTAGGTTTTAAAGTTTCAACTGTTCCATTTCATTCATGGGCACCTGATACTTACGAAGGAGCTCCACTCCCTGTTACTGCTTATTTGTCAGTAAGTTCAAAAGCTGCTGGATTCGTGGCCCTTATTTTATTAATGACTTCTGTTTACGGCATTTCAGGAAGTAGTTGGGGAATAATTTTATTTCTAGTAGCTGGTATGACCATGACACTAGGTAATTTGGTTGCTCTTCAACAAAGTAACCCTGTGAGGTTGCTAGCTTACTCTTCAATTGCACAAGCTGGATTCATTATTTCACCAATAGCTGTTTCAGGTATCACTGGAAATTATGAAGATGGAATTTTTGCAAGTGTAACTTACTTAATAATTTATGCATTTATGAATTTAGGGGCATTTTTATGTGTTCAGGTTCTGATTAGATTTACAGGATCTGAAGACATATATAAATGGTCAGGAGTGGCAAAATCTTCACCATTTATTGGCGTATTAACAACTTTATTCTTTTTTTCTCTAGCTGGGGTTCCCCCTCTTGGCGGTTGGTTTGCAAAGTTTGTTGTATTTAGGAGCTTATTGGGTTCTGGCCAAACAATCGGCGTCATTCTTGGTATTGTCGGTGCAGTTAACGCTGTAATTTCATTAGTTTATTATGCAAGAATTTCAAAGATTATATGGATGGATGAACAAGTTCAAGAATACTCTGAGAAAAATATGTTAATTGAAAATCCAATAAAGGTTGTTGGTCTTATAACAGTTTTTATTACAGTATTGTCGGGAATTTTTCCAGGAATATTTAGCAATCTAGGTGATATAGCTTCTACTTTTCTTAATAATTAATTTTGATTGGTAAAGACAAAAAAAAATACTTAATAGAAAAATATAAATCTAAATCGTTATATTTTGACCAATTTATGGAAGAGTCATTATATTCTAAATATGGATTTTTCAATAATGAAAAAACTCGATCAAAAAAAACAGGAGATTTTTTAACTTCACCCGAAGTTTCAGAGTATTTTGGTAATTTAATAGAAAATTGGATAGAAGTAAATAACATAAGAGGTACATTATTGGAGCTTGGTAGTGGTACAGGTTCATTAATTAAAAATTTCACTGATGAAAAGAAGAGTAGACTTTTAGCTGTGGAAAGGTCTGCAACTGCAAGAAAAGAACTACAAAACCTTGGCATTCAAATTGTCGACTCTCCCTCCAAATTGAAAAATCAAACAATAGACTTAATTTTTGGGAATGAAATATTAGATAACATACCATGTTCAATAGCAATTTATAAAAATAATAAATGGTTCGAAAAAGGTGTAGATATTTCAAATGAAAATTTTCGATATGAACTTCTTTCAATTAGAGACAAAAATAAAAAATGGTTAACATCTAACAATATTTCTGGTTGCGAAGAATTTGAAATTGAAGTTCAAACTAATATTCAAGAATTTATAATTAAGCTAATTAAAAATTTCCAACCTAATAATTTTATGTTTTTTGATTACGGGTATTTCCAAAAAGAGAGAATAAATAAAAAGTACACGTCATTATTACGAACATACAAGAACCACCACCTAGCAGGAGATCCAATATTAAATTTTGGTGAAGTTGATATAACTTATGATATTAATTTTTCAGCACTGCAAAATTTATTTATAAAATATGGATATAAAGCCTCTATCATCACTCAAAAAAAATTTTTGGAAAGTTGCGGTGCAGTTACTTTATTAAAAACTTTAAAAAATTTGAAAAATTCCTCAGAAGGATTGGAGCAACTAAAACTTCAAGATAAGATTCTTGGATTAGAAACTATTTTAAATCTAAATGGCTTAGGAGGTTTTTATGTTCTCAATGCGAAAAAGGTATAAATAAAAAGTAATTAAAATAGAATTATGAATTTTATTAAAACCACTATGTTGTTAACATTCTTAACTTTGATTGTGCTTTTTACTGCTACATTATTGGGTTTTGATCTATTTTCTTCATTGATTTTTGCTTTTTTATTTAATTTCATTATGTATTTTTTCAGTGGCTCTCTCGCAATAAAATCAACAAGAGCAGTAAAAATTCAGGATGGTCAATTTCAAGAAGTAAAGGATATAGTTTTTTATTTAACACAAAAAGAAAAGATGCCAATGCCAGAATTGTATGTGATTAATAGTGATCAGCCAAATGCATTTGCTACTGGAAGAAATCCAAAAAATTCTAAAGTAGCAGTTACAACTGGCATTTTGAAACTACTAAATAGAGATGAACTTGAAGGAGTATTGGCTCATGAACTATCACATATAAAAAATAGAGACATTCTTGTGTCAAGTATTGCAGCAATGTTAGCAGCAGCAATATCATTTATGTCAAGAATGGCTTTTTGGGGTGTTGGAGAAAGAAGAGATAGGAATATTCATCCAGCTTTTGCTCTTCTTGCATTTATTGCTGCTCCAATAGCTTCTATAATTATTAGAATGGCCATCTCTAGAACTAGAGAATTTGGCGCTGATGCTACAGGTGCTGAAGTCTCTGGTAATCCTTTAGCGCTTGCATCTGCTCTAGAAAAAATAGATAAATTTTCAAAAATTCCTATGAATATTAATCCAGCTGTTAGTCAACTTTTTATTTCGGATCCATTAAAATCTTTTTCAGGTAAAAGTATCGGAAAGCTATTTTCAACTCATCCACCAACAGAAGAAAGAGTCAAAAGATTGAAACAGAGGCAAAGTGGTATTCGGTTTTAACAAAGTTCCATCCGTAGACGCAAGTGAAGTTGAAACCCTAATATCTAATGGATATTTGTTGATAGATGTTAGAGAAGATGATGAATGGGAAGCAGGACATCACAGAGATGCAACTCATATTTCAATGGGTACGATCGAAGAAAATTTAAGTAAATTTTCTAAAGATAATGATTATATTATAGTTTGTCGTTCTGGAGCTCGTTCTTCTAGAGTTTCAAATTACCTACTTTCTAATGATTTTAAAGTTTCAAACTTAGATGGTGGTATGAAAGCTTTGTTAAGTGTCACGGACAACATTGTTAACTCCAAAGGTTCATCTGGACAAATAATCTAATGATAATTTGCATAGGTAATGCAATGGTTGACTCATTGCAGTTTGTTGATGATGAAGTAATTGAATCACTCCAATTAAATAAGGCAAGAATGACTTTAATTGATAAAGAGAGGTCTAATTTTCTCCAAGCTAATATGAAAACACCTACCCTTGAAGCAGGTGGTTCAGCTGCAAATACAGCCTATTGGGTAGCTCAACTTGGAGGTGAAGCTGGTTTCATAGGTAAAATTTCTAATGATGAATTAGGTATCCAGTTTAAAAAAAGCTTGGCTGAATCTGGCCTAGTTGATCTAACAGTTTTTGAAGATGGAAGTAAACAAACCGGACTTTGTGCCATTTTCGTTACACCTGATGGTGAAAGGACTATGAACACATATTTAGGTGCAGGAGAATTATTATCTAAAGAAGATATTTCTGAAGAAGTTATAAAGAAATCTAATTTGTTATACATGGAAGGTTATCTTTGGGATAAACCATCCAGTAAAGAAGCATTTCTCTATGCTTCAAAAATTAATACTAAGAGTGGTGGTAAAAACGCAATAACACTCTCAGACGTTTTTTGTGTTGAGGCTCATAGAGAAAGTTTTATTAAACTGATTAAGAATAATATAAACTACGTATTTACAAACGAAGAAGAACTAATTTCCCTAACACAAAAAGACAATATCGAAAATGCAATAACTTTTTTTGTTGATAACTTTTCTAATGTTGATCAATTAATATGCACACTTGGGCCAAAAGGTGCAGTCGTAGTTGAATTAGGTGAAAAATATTATTTTCCAGCAATGGAAACAAATGTAATTGATAAGACTGGAGCGGGAGATTTCTTTGCGGCTGGTTATTTGTACGGATTACAATCAGGTTTATCAATGGAGGATTCTGTACATATAGCTAATAAAAGTGCAGCACATGTAATAAGTGAGTTAGGCGTAAGACCAAGTAAAGAATTTAATTAATTGGACCATCCAATTAATCTTATGAATTCTTTATTTTCGATATTTTCTATAGAAAAATTTAATTTATGTGGATTAAAAAGCTTAGATTTTGAGAACAAAATTAAGTTATTCTCACTATCACTAGCAATTATATTTTCACCATTTGGGGACCATTTCAAATTATTGAAGTAGTAATTAGTTGGAGCTTTTGATTTATAAACTTCAATAATTTCTGAACCTAATTGATAGTAGATTGCAACTTCTCTAGTTTGACTACTAGATTGCCATGGATCTATTAAAATTTCACCAAGAATATTTTTATTTTGCTCATCGTAAGAATATTTTTCACTAGGATTCTCTGTAATAATTTTTCCAGTGTCTATATCAATAAGTAATTCTTTCTCAATATTTGAATTTCTATCCCAGTACTTAATAGCGACTTGGCTGTTGTCAATTATTAAAGCATCATACCAATAAAATTCATTGGAAAACCCATTTAAATCACTACTACAAATAACTTCATTTGCTGTGTAAGGAAAGATTTCTAGGTTTATTGAGTAAATGCAATTATCCAAAATATCTGGAGCAGGAGGTAGTAAATTCCTACTAACTATTTG
>JAQCEB010000024.1 GCA_027729925.1 Actinomycetota bacterium | reverse complement strand
GAAGCTCCCGTTGCTTTATTTAAGAAAAATAATCTTCATACAAATTTAATAATTAACAAGATTTCTAAATATTTGGGACAAGACGGTGCTCAAATAAACGATATTGAAAAAATTTTTAAAGCAATTGATGAAAATACCTCAGTTAGTTATTTCAAAGATTGGTATGTTTCAAAGCAACAAGGACTTGTGGTATTTATTAATAAAAAGATTTGGCTAAAACAAGATCAAGATAATCAATTAGGTTATTTTTATTTTCAATTTACAAACGAAAAACAAATTAGTAGCTTATGGAGTTTTACATTCAATGGTAGTAAAGAAGATTTGAAGATTCGAACAATTAAAGATGGAGACATTATGGCACATGGTGGGGGGGCTGATAAAGTATCTGAAGTACTGAGAAGTTTTGATGTACGAAATATTTTAAGAGAGGTATGGCCGATTGTACTTTTGAAAGATAAAATAGTTTGGATTCCAGGTATTAAAAAAATAGAGATAGAAAAAAATTTTGAATCTAATGACAAGAATCATATAATTATTTCTTCAATAGAAAAGAGTGAAATTGAAAATTTCTAAGACATTGATTTCCAAAGAAGAAATCGAAGATAAAGTATCTGAAATTGCAAATTCAATTAATAATGATTACAAAAATAAAGAACTCATAATTATTGGAATATTAAAAGGGGCATTTATTGTAATAAGTGATTTAGCTAAAAAGTTAAATATAGACGTAACATTTGATTTTATGAGTATTAAATCTTACGAAGGTACTTCTTCTAGTGGCCAAATTAAAATCGATAAAGATTTAGATACTGATATTACAGGCAAACACATTCTAATTGTTGAAGATATCTTAGATACTGGATTGACACTTTCACATTTAAAAAATCTTTTGGAATCAAGAAACCCAGAGAGCATTGAGATGTTATGTATTTTTGTCAAAAAAGATGTAGCTAAAAATCCAGTACACATTAAATATAAAGGTTTTGAAATTGGTCCTGAATTTGTTGTTGGTTATGGATTAGATTACAACGGTAAATTTAGAGAATTACCTTATCTAGCTGTGCTTAGCGAAGCCTAAGTAGGCTTACAAACTAAATTGTATTAAATTAAATAATATGGACAAGAAAAAAGAAAATAAAAACAACAAATCATTCTGGTTGTATGTTTTTTTAGGCGTGATAATTTTTTTAGGTGTACAACAATATAACGCAACTTTTAATTCACCAGAGGTAAGTTCATTTTCCGAGTTTAAAACTCAAATTAATAATGGAAATGTAATTCAAGCTACTATAAAAGAGCAATCAAATCTTGTTCAATTTAAAATCTCCAACGATGATGTCTTGTATCAAACAGAGTACCCAGAAGGTTTTGAAGGTGAAGTATTTCAACTTTTGGTGGATCAAGAAATAGATTTATCAACAGACACTGAACCAGCTGGCTTTCAAGACTATCTTTTTGCATTTTTACCTTGGTTATTTTTAGCCGCATTTATGTTTTATATGTTTTCACAAGTTCGTTCCAACGGCAATCAAATTATGCAGTTTGGAAAATCTAAAGCTAAAGAAATGAATGAAGAATCACCAAAAGTAACATTCAAAGATGTTGCTGGTGTTGAAGAGGCAAAAGAAGAGTTAGAAGAAATTAAAGAATTTTTAAAATCACCTGAAAAGTTTAACAAACTTGGAGCAAAAATTCCAAAAGGAGTGTTACTAGTAGGTCCTCCTGGAACTGGAAAAACTTTGTTAGCTAAAGCAGTGGCTGGCGAAGCAGGAGTTCCTTTTTTTAGTATATCGGGGTCAGATTTTGTTGAAATGTTTGTTGGCGTTGGTGCAAGTCGTGTTAGAGACTTGTTTAAAAAGGCAAAAGATTCCTCTCCTGCAATTATTTTTATTGATGAGATTGATGCAGTTGGTCGTATGCGAGGTGCTGGCTTAGGTGGAGGACACGATGAAAGGGAGCAAACTTTAAATCAGCTTTTAGTTGAAATGGATGGATTTGAAACAAACCAAGGAGTTATTCTAATGGCTGCAACAAATCGTCCAGACGTATTAGATCCAGCACTTCTTAGACCTGGTCGTTTCGATCGACAAGTTATTGTAGGTAGACCTGATTTAGCTGGTAGAACTGAAATATTAAAAGTACATGCTAAAGGTAAGCCGTTATCAAAAAATGTCAGCTTTGAAACTTTAGCAAAACAAACACCAGGATTTACTGGTGCAGACTTAGCAAATCTATTAAATGAAGCCGCACTTTTAGCAGCAAGGAAAAACAAAAAATCAATTAGTAATTCTGATATTGAAAATTCTATTGACCGAGTTATGGCAGGACCTGAGAAAAAGAGTCAACTTATGACTGAAAACGAAAAAAAGATTATCGCATATCACGAAACTGGCCATGCTTTGGTGGGTTGGGCATTGCCAAATGCTGACCCCATTCACAAGGTAACCATAATTCCACGGGGCAGAGCACTTGGTTACACTCAAGCCTTACCTGAAACTGAAAAATATCTTTCTTCAAAAGCTGAATTGAAAGACAGGTTAGCAATGTTAATGGGTGGGAGAGTTGCTGAAGAGTTAATATTTGCCGATCCAACAACCGGCGCGTCAAATGATATTGAAAAAGCGACTGACATTGCCAGAAAAATGGTAATGGAATTTGGTATGAGTGACAAAATGGGACCAATGCTTTATGGTAGAGGCAATAATGAAGTTTTTCTTGGTAGAGACTATGGTAGACAGCAAGATTATTCTGATGAAATAGCTGCATCTATTGATGAAGAAGTGAGAACTTTATTAAGTGAAGCACATTTAATAGCTAATAAGATTCTTAAGAAATTTAAAAAACAAATGGACGATATGGTCAACCTTCTTTTAGAAAAAGAAACTATCAACAAAGAAGAAGTTGCTGAAGTATTTAAAAGCATTAAAAAAGTTAAAATAACCGGCAATGGCAAAACATTAAAATTAGCCTAATGGACAACAAGGACACTTCTTTAGAGTTAACACAAGAATATTTAGCTGAGTTTTTGTATGAGACTGTTGATTTACCTAAGGATGAGCTATTAAATATTGCAAAAAAGTTTTTAGATCAAATTTCAAAAAAGCTATCCAACGAACCTTTAGAAGAAACTATCTTTACATCACTGGAGGATGCATCTCATACTCAACCTATTTATGTAAATGGATTAAAATTTGTAAGTTTATGCAAACATCACCTTATGCCTTACTTTGGGTCAGTAAACATTGCAGTTTTACCAAAAAATAAAATTGCTGGAATTTCACAATTTAATAAACTTGTTGAAGTACTTTCAAATTCACTCTCTTTGCAGGAAGAATTAACTAAGAATATTTGTAATAAAATTAATGATGCTTTGGCTGCAGATGGGGTTTACGTTCAATTAAAAGCTAATCATCTTTGCTCTGAAATTAAAAATAACAACAATGCAGTTTCTGAAATTATAACAACATTCGCTAATGGTGTTTACGAATTAGATTTCAATTTAAGAACCGAAGCCACTTTAAATTTTTCATAATTGCAAAACTGGAATCAAATTCTAAAAAATTCAGTGGAACCTATTTTGGGCATTATTAATGTCACTCAAGATTCATTTTCTGGCGACGGTATTTTAGGGAACGACATAAAGCTATTTAAAAAGTTTGAAGTAGCTAAAAAAAATAATGTGAAAATATTAGATATTGGTTGTGTATCAACAAAGCCGGGCTTTAGTGAAGTTTCTTTAATTAACGAACAAGACAGACTTTATTCGTTTTTAATTAATAAAAGTCCTGATTTCACCTATTCCATTGACACTATGAATTCAAGTATTGCAAAAATAGCTATAGATAATAATTTTTCAATCATAAATGATGTTGGAGGTTTTGTATCAAACAAAATGGTTGAAACAGCTTTGATAACCAGAGCGAACATTATATTGGTTCATAGAAATCAAGACACTAAAACTTTGCATGAGAAAACAAAATTTAAAGATGTGTTAAATCAGGTAAAAGAGGAGTTGTTAGCTAAAGCTTCAGAACTAGAAAATTTAGGTATTAAAAAAGAAAATATTGCTATTGATCCTGGATTAGGCTTTGGAAAAGAGATGGATGATTCAGCTACACTTTTAAAAAATATTGATCAATTTAATACAGAGTATCCATTAATTGTTGGTTATTCCAAAAAGAAGTTTTTACAATTAATCAGTCTATCGAATGAAGAATTATATAATCATTGTAAAAATTCTGGAGTCTCCCTCATAAGGCTACACCTAAATGACTAGATTTATAATTAAGCTATTATATGTAACTGGAAGGAAAGTATGGCTGGACTAAAACCAAATGATTTTCATTGGATAATTGAAGGAAGACTAGCAGTTTCAGAATGCATTGGTGGAGGAGGGCTGACACCAAGAAAGATTAGAAGAGAAGAAGAAGTACAGTGGTTAAAAAGCCAAGGTATTAACTCAATCTTTTCTTTACTAGACTCAGATTTTAATTTAAAGAATTACCAAGAAGTTGGATTTAGGACTTATCACTTTCCTCTTGGAGAAGAAATCAACAAAGATTCTCTAAAAATTATTTTTGAAGCGATTAAAGAAGCTCTCTCTGATAAAGATAGAAAATTACTAATTCATAGAGAGATTTTAGATGAAGAAGTTCCAGGAATTCTTGCTGGATATTTAATATATTCTAAGCTACTTAAAGATCCAATTTTAGCAAGAACTATTCTTGAAAAAATACTTGAAAAACCGCTTTCTCCAAAAGCTATAGCTCTAATTCCATCTAAATAAACTATGTCTTTTGACATATCTGTTAATAAAATCAAAACTAGCGGCTGTCATGGAATATATGAACATGAAAAAGTAAATCCACAGAAATTTGAAATTGATCTTGTGGTTAGTTTTGATAAGGATGTTTCTGATGAAATTTCAGAAACATTAAATTATGAATTTTTAATTGAAGAAATTATTAATTTTGTTCAAAATAAATCTTTTAATTTAATTGAAACTCTTTCTTACAACTTGGTTCACCATATTTACACTTTTATATCTACTTTAGGTTTTGATACACCAATTGAAATAAGTATTACAGTTTATAAACCTGAAACTAGTTTAAATACAGTTTCTGAAAATATATCAGTAAGATATAGTGAAAAATTTTCCTAATATTTTTTTATCTTTAGGTTCAAATATTGGCAATAAAAGATTGAATATTCAGGATGCAATAACTGAACTTTCAAAGCACTTAATTATTAAAAAAATTTCATCCCTATATGAAACAGAGCCACTTTTATATGAAAACCAAGAAAATTTTTATAACTTAGTAATCGAAGTGGAATTTGAAAAAACATCTTCTGAATTGTTAGAAATTATTAAGAGTATTGAAGAAAATCTTGGTCGAAAATCAACATTTAGATATGGCCCGAGAATAATTGATATCGACATATTGTTTTTCAAAAACGAGATTGTTGAAAATAAAGACTTAACAATACCTCACTACGATTGGCAAAATAGAAGATTTGTGATAGAACCATTATCTGAATTATTAAATGAAAAAATTGAAATTAATGAAAAAAAAATTTCTAGTCAAAATATTAAAAACCTAGGTAAGATATTTAACTAAGTACGGGCACCAACTTAGGGCACGATTATGACTCAAGTAATAGAAAAAATTGATAATGAAATATATAACCTAGAAAAGGTTTTTATCCCGACTATGGGAGCCCTACATGATGGACATATTTCGCTTATTAATGATGCTAAAAAATTAAACCTTCCAATTGTTGTTTCAATTTTCGTTAATCCAAAACAATTTAATGATAAAAACGATTTTAAAAATTATCCGAGAAACATTATTAATGATATTGAGATTTTAACAAGTTTACAGGTTGACTTTGTTCTTACCCCAAAGTCTGACTATGTGTATGAACGAAACAAATACAGCAAAATATCTTCAGGTCATATAGGAACATTATTTGAAGGTAAGTTTAGGCCAGGTCATTTTGATGGAGTATTAACAGTTGTTAAAAGATTATTCGAGATTGTAAACCCAAATACAGCAATTTTTGGAGCTAAAGATGCTCAACAATTATTCCTAATAAAACAAATGGTAAAAGATCACAATTTAAAAATTACCATATTGGAAGGTTCAACTGTTCGTGAAAAAAACGGTTTGGCAATGAGTAGTAGAAATCAGCTTTTATCAAATACTGGCAAAGAGCAAGCAAAAAAAATATATCAAAATTTACTTTATGTATCTAAATTATTTTTAAAAACTAAAGACTTTTCATTTGCGATTGAGGAGGGACTTGAAAAATATAAGGCATCAAATCTTAAAGTTGATTATTTGGAAGTGGTTAATAAAGAAACTTTCAACATTCCAGATGAAAATACAAAAGAATTACTTTTTTTAACAGCTGCTTACGTAGATAATATAAGATTGATTGATAATCTGAAAGTTGAATTATGACAAAAATAATTGCTGCTGATATAGGAAATACAGAAACAACATTAGGAATAAGACAGGAGACAAACTGGAAATCTTACCGGTTTACAACTAGAGATAGTTACACTCCAGATGAACTTCTTTCACTATTTAACTCAACTTTTCAATTAAACAATGATGAAATAAGCAATTTTCATGGTTCAATAATTTGCTCTGTTGTTCCACAATTAACCAACAATATTAAACAAGCTTTAAATTCATTTGTAAAAAAAGAACCTTTAGTTGTTGGACCTGGAATAAAAACTGGTCTAAAAGTAAATATTGACAATCCAAAAGAGTTAGGTCCAGATCGCATTGCAAATGCAGTAGCAGGTTTTGAACTATTCAAAACAGATGTAGTAATTGTTGATTTAGGTACTGCTACTACATTTGATGTTGTAACTAAAGATAAAGAATATTTAGGTGGTGCAATAGCTCCGGGTATAAAAATTAGTCTTGATGCCTTAACATCAAGGACTGCTTCATTAAAGTCTGTTGAATTAAATTTGCCTACAAAAGTTATAGGAAAAAATACTTACGAAGCTATTCAAAGTGGTTTGCTTCTTGGCCACGCCTCAATGATTGAAAATATGCTTGAAAGAATAATCTTAGAACAAGGTTTTACACCTAAAGTAATTTTAACTGGTGGATTAAGTAGAATTGTATCAGATGCAGTTAGGTTTAATGTGGAAGTTGTTGAAAGTCTTACTCTTGATGGACTTGAAACAATATATAATATAAATAATTAAGCTGTAATAGTGACGGAACTATCAAAATCAGAAAGTGAAATCTACTCTCTCAGAAAAGAGAAAGAAGCAGCCATTAGAGATTCTAAAATCGACTCTTTTCCAACATATTTTGAGAACACAACAAATGCCTCTGAGATATTAAAACTTCATTCAAATCTTACAGATGGGGAAAAAACAGAAATTTCGACTTCAGTAAGAGGAAGAATTCTTAGTATAAGAAGTTTTGGAAAACTAACATTTATGGATTTAAAAGACTACAGTGGAAAAATTCAACTTGTTTTATCTCAAGAAGAGTTGTCTACTGAGTTAGCACAATATATAGAAAACTATGATGTTGGTGATTTAGTCGGTGTTTCTGGAAATATTATGAAAACTAAAAAAGGTGAAATTTCTATCAAAGTAACGGACAGTATTTTACTTTCAAAGTCTCTAAGAAATTTTCCTGAAAAATGGCATGGTCTAAAAGACAAAGAAACAAGATTTAGACAGAGGTATTTAGATTTTATTGTAAACGAAGATGCAATCAAGACAATCCAAACTAGATTTCAAATAATTAAATTAATAAGAGAATTTATGGATTCAAAACACTTTATAGAAGTTGAAACCCCAACATTACAACCAAAAGCTGGTGGGGCAATTGCAAGACCATTTACAACTCATCACAACGCAATGAGCATAGATATGTTTTTAAGAATCGCACCTGAGCTTTACCTTAAAAGATTAATAATTGGTGGTTTTGAGAAAGTCTATGAAATTGGAAAAGTATTCAGGAACGAAGGTATTGATATGACACATTCCCCAGAGTTTACGATGATGGAAAGCTACCAAGCTTATACAAATGTCAATGGTGTAATGGATATGGTTGAAGAAATGTGTTGTTATGTATTTTCAAAATTAAATGTCAATTCTGAAATTAGTTATCTTGATTCTAAAGCAGATTTTTCTTTTCCCTGGAAGCGCATAAGTATGTTTGATCTTGTAAATAATAAATTCAACCTAAATATAGATTTTGATTCAGATATAAATTCAATTCTTAGTTCGTTAGAAAAAAACTTCGGACTTACTTATTCATCAAAAACTATTGGTTTGCTAGTGTATGAATTATTTGAAAATCATATAGAAAAAGAGATTATTGATCCAACTTTTGTTACAGATTACCCAAAAGAAGTTTCACCATTTGCTAGAGAAAGTAAAGAAAAGCAAGGAATTACTGAGAGATTTGAATTGTTTGCATTTGGTAGCGAGTTAGCAAATGGATTTTCAGAATTAATTGACCCTGAGGATCAAGAACAAAGGCTAAAAGAACAGGCAATTAAAAAAAGTGATGGTGACGATGAAGCTCATGTCGAAGATAAAGATTACATTGATGCTTTGGAGTACGGTTTACCACCTACAGGAGGATTGGGTTTTGGAATAGACAGATTTGTTATGATGTTGACAAACAATGAGTCAATACGAGAAGTTATAGCTTTTCCACACCTAAAGCCAGAAAGTTAATTTGTTCTGTTAATTAGATAACTGTTAATATTTTCTAGTACTTTAAACAACTCATGATTTTTCAAGTTATAGATTGATTCAACGCTTTTATTGTAATAATGATTAATTACATCTTTAGTCTCATTGATTATATGTGAATCTTTGAATTCATCTAAAGCATCATCTACTTTGATATTTCCTTCTTGTATACCTTTCAAAATATCAGAAAACTTTTCTTTATCTTTATTTAGTGCAATTAAAACTGGAAGAGTGTAAGTTCCTTCCAAAAGATCGTTACCTGCAGGTTTTCCAAGTACTTCACTTGTTGATGAGATATCTAGTAAATCATCTGAGATTTGAAATATAATTCCACAGTTCCAACCCCAGTTGCTAAGAGATTCTACAACTTCTTCATTTGCTCCAGCTGCAATAGCACCAAGTTTTGCACTTGTTCTTATTAAACTGGCAGTCTTTCCTTCTATGACCTTCATGTAGTCATCAATTGTATGGTTTAAATTGTACGAGAGTTCTATTTCATTAGTTTGACCTTCTACCAACTCTGCATAAGTAGATGCAAGAAGTTTGACTGATTCCAAACCAAGTTTTTCAGCTGCAAGTTCCGAAGATCTTGCTAAAAGGTAGTCACCAGCAAGAATTGATAAAGTAGAGCTCCATTTTTTATTTGAACTTTGGACACCTCTTCTAATAGAAGCGTTATCAATAACATCATCGTGATAAAGACTTCCAATATGTATTAATTCAACAGCAACTCCAGCATCTATAACATTAGAAGTTTTTTCTATATCACCAAACTTTCCCGCCAGCAATGCAATTAATGGTCTAAATCTCTTTCCGCCCGCTTTTATTAAGTATTGGGAAATTTCCTCAAGATATTTGTTATCAGAACTAGTGACTTCTAATAATCTAGCTTCAAGAGTTTCTAAATTAGTCCAAATGTCTTCTTGGGGTATAATTTTTTTAATTTCGGAGCTTTCCATATTAAAAGAATACGTTAAATGTATAAATACATGTAATTTTCATTTCAGTGTATAAACGAGTAGTTAGTAAAATAAAACTATGTTTGAAAGATTTACAGATCGAGCTAGAAGAGTTGTTGTTCTTGCACAAGAAGAAGCAAGAAGGTTGAATCATAATTACATTGGCACTGAGCATATTTTACTTGGACTTATTCAAGAAGGTGAAGGCCATGCTGCTAAAGCACTAGATGAGTTGAACATCAATATTGAAAGTGTTAGATCTGAAGTTGTTGAAATTATTGGAGAAGGTCAACAATCACCAAGTGGACATATTCCTTTTACTCCAAGAGCAAAAAAAGTTTTAGAGTTATCACTTAGAGAAGCTCTTCAACTCGGTCATAATTACATTGGCACTGAGCATATTTTACTTGGATTAATTAGAGAAGGAGAGGGTGTTGCTGCACAAGTGCTTAAAAAACTTGGAGCTGAACTTTCTCAAGTTCGACAAACAGTAATTAAGTTAATTTCATCAGCTGGAGAAGCTAAAAAAGAACAATCAGCAACAACTGGTGGCAGGGAAAGACCTGGTTCTGGCACTGGATCAGCAATACTTGATCAATTTGGTAGAAATCTGACACGAATGGCGAAAGAAGGAAAATTAGATCCAGTCATTGGAAGAAATTCTGAGATTGAACGAGTTATGCAAATTTTATCTAGAAGAACCAAAAACAATCCTGTTTTGATTGGCGAACCTGGAGTAGGTAAAACAGCTATTGTAGAAGGATTGGCCCAAAAAATTGTATCAGGTGATGTACCTGTGACTTTAGAGGGAAAACAGATTTACACACTTGATTTATCAGCTTTAGTTGCTGGATCAAGATACAGAGGTGACTTTGAAGAGAGGCTTAAAAAAGTTCTAAAAGAAATACGCACAAGAGGAGATATAGTTTTATTTATTGATGAAATCCATACATTGGTTGGTGCAGGTGCAGCTGAAGGAGCTATTGACGCTGCTTCAATATTAAAACCAATGCTAGCAAGAGGCGAGCTCCAAACAATTGGTGCTACAACTTTAGAAGAATTTAGAAAACATTTTGAAAAAGATGCAGCACTAGAAAGAAGATTTCAATCTGTACGAGTTGATGAACCAAATCTATCAGATGCGATTGAAATTTTAGATGGTTTAAAAGATAGATATGAAGTTCACCATGGTGTTAGATACACAGATCAAGCGATTGCCTCAGCTGTAAATATGGCTGATAGATATATTTCTGATCGCTTTTTGCCTGACAAAGCCATTGATTTAATTGATGAAGCAGGAAGTCGTATGAGGGTTTATAAAAAACCGCTTAAAGGGGATAAACAAGAATTAGCTGATAAATTAAAAAACCTAAGAGAACAAAAAATTGATGCTGTTCAATCTCAATTATATGAGAAAGCTGCTCAAATAAGAGACCAAGAAAAATTACTTCTTGATGAAGTATCTTCAACTCAGTCAGATGGTGTATCAGAAATTGAAATGGTTATTGATGAAGAAGAAATTGCTGAAGTATTAGCTCAATGGACTGGTATTCCAGTACATAGATTAACTCAAGAAGAAACAGCACGTTTACTAGATATGGAATCTGAATTGCATAAGAGAATTATTGGACAAGAGGAAGCAATTTCAGCAGTATCTAAAGCTATTAGGAGAACAAGATCTGGATTAAAAGATCCAAAAAGACCATCTGGTTCATTCATATTTTTAGGACCATCTGGGGTAGGTAAAACTGAGACTGCAAAAACGTTAGCTGAATTTCTTTTTGGAGATGAAGATTCTTTAATACAGATTGATATGTCCGAATATATGGAAAAACATACAGTAAGTAGATTAATAGGTTCTCCACCGGGTTATGTCGGATATGATGAGGGTGGTCAATTAACAGAAGCTGTCAGACGTAAGCCTTTTAGTGTTGTTCTTTTAGACGAAGTTGAGAAAGCTCATCCTGATGTTTTTAATACTTTACTTCAAATCTTAGAAGATGGAAGGTTAACTGATGCTCAAGGAAGAACTGTTGATTTTAAAAACACCATAATAATTATGACATCAAACTTAGGAACCAAAGATTTAGCTAAAAATATAGGATTTAGTAACTCCTCAGATTCAGATAATTACGAAAAAATGAAATCAAAAGTTGCTGAAGAATTAAAAAGATATTTTAAACCAGAGTTTCTAAATAGAATTGATGAAACCATTGTATTCCATGAATTAACTTTGGATGAGGTGAAAGAAATTGTAGACCTGATGCTTGAAAGGGTTCACAAACAATTAAAGAATTCTGATTTGGAAATTGTACTTTCTGACGAAGCTAAAGAATTTTTAGCAACAGAAGGTTATGACAGGGAATTTGGCGCTAGACCGCTTAGAAGATCAATTCAAAGATTATTGGAAGATCCGTTATCAGAAGAACTGCTTTTGGGTAAATATAAAGCAGGATCAACTATAGTTGTCTCATTAAGTGAAGATAAAAAATTAGTCTTCGAAAATGTAGAAGCTCCTGATGAACCACAAGTTGACTTTGCTAATTCTGAATCTTAACTCTGTCAAATTACTTTTAAAAACTTCATAAATAACAAAGCTTAATTCAAAATCTAAGTATATTATTATGCGGTAAAGGTATATTTATACCTTCAACTAGTTGAACAAGGAGTAAAAAGTGACTCGAATGAAGTCAAAATGGCTTGTACTTTTTATGGTATTTGCCTTAATAATTACTGCTTGCGGAGGATCTGATACTGCAGAGGAAACTGTAGAAGAAGCAGAAGAGACAGCTGAGGAACTTGAATCTCCAGCTACAACTGCTGCTCCAACTACAACTGCTGGACCAACCGCAAGTGTAGGTGTTGTTTATGACATTGGTGGACGAGGAGACTTGTCTTTTAATGACATGGCATACGCCGGTTTAGAAAGAGCTATCGCCGAGCTTGGTGTTGATGGAATTGATCTCGAACCAAATGAAGGTGGAGAGAATAGACCTGAGCTTCTTTCATTATTAGCTGATCAAGGAAAAGACCTTAT
>JAQCEB010000023.1 GCA_027729925.1 Actinomycetota bacterium | reverse complement strand
TAAAGATTTAATTTGCGAAAAGATGAATTCTCAATCAATTCCATCTGTTGGTGGTCATCCTCTATGTGGTGTTGCTGACAATAAAACCTGGGTGCCAACTCCTGAAATGTTTGTTAATTCTACTTTTTTACTATGTGAAACAAAATCATCAAATGAAGTAAGTAAACAACTAGCTATTGAACTAGTAAAAATTATTGAATCTAATGAAATATGGATTGAACCTAAAAAGCATGACGAGTTGATTGCACTCACCAGTCATTTTCCACATGTATTAAGTTCTGCATTGGTTGGGATAGCAATGAAACAACAAAAACTAACTGATATTATTGAATTAGCGTCCGGCGGTTTTGACGGAGCAACTAGACTTTCCAGAACATCACCGAATATGATATCTGATATGTATTTAACAAATTTAAATAATGTCCAAGCACTTATAAAAAATCTGATATTGGAATTAGAAAAGATTTTAGAAATTGATGATTCTAAATTAATGATTGAATATTTAGCCCAAACAGTTGATTGGCGTCGAGCTTTATCAGAGAAATTTGGCGAAAGGAATCTTTCTTAGTGCAAAACATTGGTGGTGAACTTGAGCTTGTGGGTGATAAATCCTTATCACATAGATGTATTATGTTTTCTGCTATTGCTGAAGGTAAATCAAAAATGACGAACTTGCTCAATTCAGGGGATACAAAAGCAACTATTGGTATATTTAAAGAACTAGGAGTAGAAATAATCGAAAAAGATTTAAATACATTTGAGGTGGAAGGAGTAGGTTTAAACGGATTAAATAAACCAACTACAGAACTTAACGCATTGAGCTCAGGAACGACTGCACGCCTATTAATAGGATTATTGTCTAAACAAAATTTTGAAACCCAACTTAATGGTACTGATCAATTAAAAAGACGCCCTATGAAAAGAATTATAGAACCATTAAATGCCATGGGAGCAAAAATAATTTCTGAAAACGATAAATTACCTGTAAAAATATTTCCGTCTGATTATGAATTTGAAGCAATTACAACTACTAAACCTAGTGCACAAGTAAAAAGTGCTCTACTTTTAGCAGCTTTATATCACAAAAATTTTCCTACTACCATTTCTGAAGTAATTGCAACTAGAGATCACTCTGGGGTCAAATCTTTTAGGCTCGGAAATTCAATTACTATTCAACCAGTAAATATTTTGAACCCAATAAATTATAATGTGCCTGGAGATCCTTCATCTGCTGCTTTTTTATTAGCAATTGGTGTTCTTGTTTCCGATAAATTAATCCTTAAAAATATATTGTTAAATGAAAGAAGAATTGGGTTTATCAAAACTTTAAAGAAAATGAATGCCAATATATCAATTAAAAATTTACAAATAATTCAAAATGAACCTGTTGGAGATATAGTAGTTTCAAAATCTGAGCTAGTTGGAGTTAATATTGATAGCTCTGAAGTTGCTGATATGGTAGATGAATTTCCAATATTTACATTATTAGCTTCTCAGGCAACAGGAAAAACTAAAGTGACTGGTGCAGATGAACTAAGAGTTAAAGAATCAGACAGAATTTCAGCTATGGCTGAATTTGTTACACAATTAGGTGGTGCTATAAAAGTCTATGAAGATGGATTCGAAATAATTGGAGCTCAAAAATTGAATGAAGGAACTGTTAACACATACGGCGATCACAGAATTGCTATGACAGCCGTGGTTGCCAATATATGTATTAATAAAGGTATTATTCCAAACAATATAGATTGTATTTCAGACTCTTATCCAAGTTTTTTTGACAACTTGAGATTAATTGGTGCTAACTATGAATTATAAACTTGGAATTTTGGGTTGGCCTTTAAAGAGAACTTACTCACCAATAATTCATTCATTTCTGGCATCTATATGTAATTTAAGTATTGAATATGAAAAAATAGTAGTAAATGAAATAAATAAAACTTTTTTAAAAGATATCAATAAAAATTTTGATGGATATAACATAACAGTTCCTTTTAAATCATTAATTTACAAGCTGATTAATGAAGAAAGTTCACACGAGCTTGATGAGGATTCTCATGAAATCAAAGCAATTAATACTGTGTGTAATTTGCCAGATAATTTAATCGCAACAAATACAGATATAATTGGAATAAATCAAACAGTTCAATCTTTTGATTTAGATTTTGTAAATAAAAATATTTTAATTCTTGGATCTGGTGGAACATCAAAAATGCTTCAGTATATGTTTTCAGTTAGTAATAATATTCATGTTGCCTCAAGACAAAATGATGAGAATACGATTCAATATTCACAAATAGATTCTATAGCTGATGAAATTGATGTTTTAATAAATACAACTCCAATTGGCATGCCTCCATATGCTGATCAAACATTGCCAATACCTCATGAAAAATTTAAAAATTTACAAGTGTTTTTTTCACTAGGGTACGGATCAAATATATTTACAAATAATAGATTTGAAAAAAATGTTCTATGTGTCGATGGCTTAACCATGTTAATAGCACAAGCTATAGCTTCTTTTAATATTTGGACAAGTAAAGGCGTTATTTTTGATGATGTTTTTAATAAAATAAAAGAGAGGTTAAGTAATGAGAATTAGATATATTACAGCAGGTGAAAGCCACG
Organism: Actinomycetota bacterium; assembly: GCA_027729925.1. GTDB lineage: Bacteria > Actinomycetota > Acidimicrobiia > Actinomarinales > Actinomarinaceae > Actinomarina. The sequence continues at coordinate 10,417 of JAQCEB010000023.1, read as the reverse complement.
GTCCAGAGTTAACAGCAATCATTGAAGGATTGCCTTCAAACTTTTCCGTAACAAAAGATTTTATAGATAAAGTTCTCTCAAGACGTCAAAAAACTCTTGGATCTGGTGGCAGGATGAACATCGAAAAAGATCAAGTTTATATAACATCCGGTGTTGTAAATAATTTAACAACTGGTGGACCAATATCTATAAAAATAAAAAATCTAGATTGGAAGAACTGGAAAGATAGAGAAATTGAGCCATTCGTGATTCCAAGACCAGGACATGCAGATTTAGTTGGTACATATAAGTACAGTCATAAAGATATACGAATAACTTTAGAACGTGCAAGCGCAAGAGAAACTGCAATTAGATGCGCTGTAGGTGCTATTGCTACACAAATTTTAAATCAACTTGATATAAATATTATTGGTTACGTATCTGCGATTGGAAATCAAGAATTACAAAAATTAGATATATCAAATATTTCAGACATAATTAACAAAATTGAGGATTCAGAAGTTTCATGTCCTGATGAACAAACATCAGAATTAATGAAAAAAGAAATATTATCAGCAAGAAAGAACAAAGACACCCTCGGAGGAGCCATTACATGTATAGCGATTAATTTCCCACCAGCTTGTGGGAGTTTTATTCAATATGACAGAAAATTAGATGCTCAATTAGCATTTTCCATAATGTCAGTTCAAAGTGTAAAGGCAGTTGAAATAGGTAATGGAGTTGCAGCATCTAAACAAAGAGGAACTGAAGTTCAAGACCAAATTATTCTCGAAAACAAACAAATTGGCAGATTAACAAACAACTTAGGTGGAATTGAGGGGGGAATGTCAACTGGTGAACCAATAGTCATTACTTCTTACTTAAAACCAATTAGTACCACATTAACTCCAATTAAGAGTGTAGATCTAGCAAATAAAGTTGAAACAGAGACTGTATATGAGAGATCTGATACTTGTGCTGTTCCAAGAGCAGTACCAATATTTGAGAGCGTAGTAGCAGTTGATTTATTAAATGCACTTTTAGAGAAAATAGGTGGTGATTCCAAGGAAGAAATAGAGCCAAGAGTAGTTAGTTTAAGAAAAATTAATGTAGATGACTTTTATATGCAAAATAAAAAATGGAAAATGCTGTATGAGTCCGAATAAGACTTATTATTTATGTGGATTTATGGGGTCAGGTAAATCAACTATTTTAAACAATTTAATATCTAAACACAAAGTTTTTGGTTATGACCTCGACTCAATAATAGAAAATAGATATGGAGATATTACGGAAATTTTCAATAATAAAGGTGAAAGTTACTTTAGAGAAATCGAAGAAGAGGTCTTTTTTGAATTTTTTAAAAAGCCGCAATTATTTTCCCTAGGAGGAGGATCAATTGAGAATACGAATATATTAAGGGCTTTAATTGATTCAGGAACATCAATATATCTAAAAAATGATTTTGAAACATTATGGAACTTTATTGAAAAATCTGATAGACCACTTGTTAAGCTTGGTAAAGCTGAACTTCAATCAATATTTATCAAAAGAGTAGAAAGTTATCAAAAGTTAAATACGATTTTAGATGCAAGAGATTTATTAAAATGTGAAAAAAAAATTACAGAACTACTAGGGATATAAATGAATACTGAATTAATTTACTTTAACAAAAGTGAAGAGTTGTATATAAACTTGAATGCAAGCGAATACAACTCAACCTTAATACTTATTGATTCCAATCTTTCATATTTAGAAATTGAAAATTATGTTAATCATAAAGTTGCTTATTTATCAGTTACTGAAGGAGAAAAAAACTTAAAGTTAGTTGAGAATATTTGGAATATCTTATTTGAAAATGGATTAGATAGATCATCTAAAGTTCTCATTATTGGTGGAGGAGTATTATTAGATACAGCTGCATTTGCTTGTAGCACTTTTAAGAGAGGCATTACTTATTCTTTGATACCTTCAACACTTCTTGGAATGGTTGATGCTGCTCATGGAGGAAAAAATGGTTTTAATAATGAATTTGGTAAAAATCAAATAGGTACTATTTCTCTTCCACAAGAAGTTATTATTTGTTTTCAGCTATTAGATACTCTCCCAGAAAAAATTTATAAAGAAGGTTTAATTGAATTAATAAAACACGGGTTAATTGCAGACGATAAATTGTTTACAGACATATTTCAAGCTCAAACTTATAAACTCTCAAATGAACTAATAAAAAAAGGTATAAAAATAAAAGTGGAAATAGTTAATAAAGATTTATACGAGAGTGGAGTTAGAAAGTTACTGAATTTTGGTCATACGATTGGCCATTTAATTGAGTTTGACTCAAATTATACATTGTCACACGGTGAAGCTATAGCTGCTGGAATTTACTATGAATTAATTCTTTCTAACAAGATTCTTAACTTAGAAAATTCATTACTAAACCAATATGTAGAATTAATTAATAAACTAAATTTAGATACAAAATATAAATTCAAAAATAAAAAAGAAAAGCTTATAACTGCATTGCAGAATGATAAAAAAGCTAGATCTTCGAGTGTTGATATCGTTCTACTATCTAAACTTTCTGCACCGATTATTAAGGAAATTAGTTTAGATATGATATTTGAGGTTTTGGATTTTGAATAATGTAAGTTTAATAAATGGTCCAAATTTAAATATGTTGGGAATTAGGGAAATTGAAATCTATGGTTCTACAAGTTATGAAACTTTAATTAAAGATTTTGATGTAGCAGCTAAAAAGCTTGGTTTCAATGTAGAAATTTTTCAATCAAACATTGAAGGTGAGCTCGTCCAGTACATACAGAAACTTAGTAAATTGAATAATAATTGGATCATAATTAATCCTGGAGCTTATACGCATACAAGTATTGCTCTAAGGGACGCATTAAGTATTTTTATTCAGAATAATAAAGTTGTTGAAGTACACGTTTCGAGTCCAAATAATAGAGAAAGCTTTAGAAAGATTAACTTAATTGAAGACTTATGCGAAAAGTCATTTGTTGGATTAGGCATCCAAGGGTATTTTGAAGCTTTAAGGTATATCAGTGAACATTTATAAAGTTGCTTATCAAGGGGATATAGGTTCGTATTCGTATGAACTTTTAGTCAATTTATTTCCAAATGTTGAGTCTGTCCCTTGCAGTTCTTTCTCTGAACTAATTTCATTTGTAAAAAAAGAAAAAGTCCATGGTTTACTTCCGGTAGAAAACTCCATTGCTGGAACAGTGAATGAAGCATATGAGGAACTAATAGAAAGTAATTTAAATATATTCGGTGAATATATAAAAAAAATTGACCATGCACTAATTGGATTACCTAACTCAGAGATTGGTAATATAAAAAAAGTTAAATCACACCCGCAAGCTCTTCAACAATGTAATCAATATCTTAATAAAAATCATTTTGAACTTATACCCATATTCGATACAGCTGGAGGAGTTTTTCAATTGCTTGAAGAGTTAGATGTTACAGTAGCTGCTATTGCAGGTAGTCATTTTGAGAAAGACAAAAGATTTAAAATTTTAAAGAAAAAAATATCAAATCACGATGAAAATTTTACACGTTTTTTATTAATTGGAGATATGCAACCAAATTTAAATTATCAACCAAATAAAGTTTCCTCAGTATTAATTTCTGATGACAAACCAGGGTCACTATTAAAAGCTTTAAATGTATTTGAACTTTTAAATATTAATTTAACAAAACTTGAGTCTCGTCCAATTTTGGGTAGACCTTGGGAGTATAAGTTTTACGTTGACTTTGAATTAAAAAATGTTGCAGAGCTTGAAATAATTGTTAATAAAATACTTGAAGTTTCAAAAGAGTTTAAAATTCTAGGTTTATATCCTAAATTTAGTCCTTAATAATCCATTTAATGTCATCTTTTAAGTCTGATATCTCGATATTTGCATTTTCTAAAAGATTTCTAATTGAATCAGAAATCTCATACTTTTTATCATTTCTTAATTGAATTCGTAATTTTATTAATTCATTTATAATATATTCAAATCTTTCATTATTTTTTTTGCTATATTCAATTTCTATTAATAAATCCGCAATAGTTTTTTCTAGATCTAACGATGATTGATTATCAGTTTTACTTTCTAAATTTTTTAAATCTTCATCAACGTCATCTAAAAAATCTTGAATCAGTTTTAATTTATATTCACTTCCAGGTTTAAAAACTATTTGCTCGTTTCTATTAATGATTGTTACGTTTCCTTTTCCATGTACTTTGAAAACATTTTTTTCACCATCTATCACAAGAGCAGTATGTTCGTCAACACCCAATATGTTTGTATAATTTTGTTTAATCAATAGTTCAATTCTTTTTTTACCTACAAAGCTGAAACTTGTGTCATGATTACCACCTTCTCTGTTGTTAAAATGTGGAATTACTGTGCAGTTAAGATTATAAATATTTAAAAGTGACATGCCATCTTCCCAGTAAGGCTCGTATCCAGCTTTATAAATCTCGTATACAGGTAAAGTGAATTTTCCTAGTGTTGCTGCAGCAGCACTAGCGAAAATAGCGCTTTTACCAGACAGTAGATGCTGTTTTAATAAATTTTCGAATTGATTACCCACCCACATTTTGCTTGCATAGCTAGGGCTTCCAGGTCCAGCAAATATAAAATTTGCTTTTTCAAGTTCCTTTATAGCTTTAAAATAATTTGGTTTATTTAAGTCATCTAGCGTTCTGAAGGAAGCTAAGTTTATATTTAGTCCAATACTTGTATTGAAAAACTTTTTTAACTTATCTACTAACAAGTCGGCATTTTCTTGGAATCCAAAAGGAGAGTCAATAATATAGGCATTTGGTTTTGGGATCTTATTTAATAGTTCTCTATGGACTGTTACAAGGTTTGGACTAGTTTCACCAGATCCTAATATTGCAATTGTTCCTAACCCTTTTGACATGACTACATTATATATTTTTTTATAAAGTTCCCAAACTGTATAATTAAAATATGGTTAAGTTTTTAGCAAAAATACTTGAAAAATTTACTATTGATATTGCTCCCAAGTTTCCAATTAAATTTAGAACCCCCTTGTATGCTTCTGTTTTAAGGATCAGAAAAGTAAGGGACAATCTTAGGATAAAATCAACTTCTAAGAATCCAACATTTCAAGAAAGACTTGATTATGCTTTGGATTCTAGAAACAGTCTGAATAGAACTGGTAGTCAACTATCAAAGTTTCAAAAAGATGTAAAAGTTGAAAAATTAGAAAATTTAAATATACCTGTATATAAATTCATTCCCAATGAAGTAGAAGAGGACAAATTCGGAATCTATTTTCATGGAGGGGGATATTTTGCGGGTAGTTTTACATCGCATAAAAATTTAGTTTCACAATTAACTAGTAAGTCAAAAATGGTAATTTATTTTTTTGAATATAGATTAAGTCCTGAGTTCAATTTTCCATGTGCTCATCAAGATGCACAGATAGTTGTAGAATATTTACATAATTTAGAGAATGAAAAAACATCAATTTGGATGGGTGAGTCTGCCGGTGGAGGATTAGCAACGGGCTTAATTGTTGATAAAGAGTTTAAAATATCACCAGATAAATTAATACTTATGTCTCCGTGGTTAGATTTATCTGATAAAAGCGAAGATAGAAAGTTTCTAAAGAATAAGGATATAACAATTATCCTAAATGGAATGCATGATATTGGAGAATTTTATGCTGGTGAATATGGAAGTGATAACGCAGTAATCTCACCTATTTATGCTGATATAAATAATTTTCCTGAAACCCTTATTCAAGTAAGTTCTTCTGAGCTTCTATTTAACGATGCAATTGAGTTTGTCAAAAAATTAAAAGATAAGAATATAAAAGTCGAATTACAAATTTGGAATAAGCTTTGGCACGCATGGCATTTTTTTCCTATTAAAGAATCTGAAGAGGCAATAACTAAAATAATTAAATTTATTAAACAATCTCAGTTTCAATCTTCTAAGTGATGTAGAGCAAAGCCAAAAGGCAATTCAAGCCTATTTTCCTTCATAATTTTTTCATTTGTTAAAATATTATAAGTTGAATCAATAATTTTTATTTTTCCATTATTTAGAATTAAGCTATTTTCACAAACTTCAAGAGCCATAGGTAAGTCGTGTGTTACTAAGATTATTGTAATATTTAAGGTTTTTAAAATTTCAATCAGCTCTCTTCTTGATGCAGGATCAAGGTTTGAACTTGGTTCATCTAAAACAATCAAATCAGGTTTTGAGGCCAGTACGCTTGCTATTGCTACTTTTCTTTTTTGTCCAAAGCTTAAATGATGGGGTGCTTTATTAATAAAATCAAGCATTTTTACTTTCTCTAGTGCTGTTAAAGCTAAATCTTTAGCCTCATCAAATGAAAAACCAAAATTTCTAGGTCCGAACATTACATCCTCGAGAACTGTTGGCATAAAGAGTTGATCATCTGGATCTTGAAAAACTAATCCAACTGATTTTCTTATATTTTTAATATTTTCGTCAGTAAAAGGAGTGCCAGCAAGAGATATATCACCATTTAACTTTCCAAGAATACCATTTAAGTGAAGAAGGAGAGTAGTTTTACCAGCACCATTTGGACCTAAGATTCCTAACCTACCTTTTTCAGCTAAATTTAATGAAATATTGTCTAAAGCTTTAAACCCATCTGGATATTCAAAAGATAAATTTTTAATTGAAAGATAATTATTCATATTACAAATTGCTCAAAAATTGTAGTCGCTAAACAAAAAATCCCAATTAAAAAAATGGTATTTGAACTTATATATTCTCTATCATGAAGTTCTAAATAGCCATTAAAACCTCTAGAAATCATAGAATTATAGACCCTTTCACCTCTTTCGTAACCACGAATTAACATTGCACCTGAGGCAAATGCAATTGGTTTTAAATTTTTTAAACCTTTCTCGGAATATCCTCTAGATTTCATAGAAGTTTTAACACGCTTTAACTCGTCAATAAATACATCGATGTAGCGTATTGCAAATGAGAAAATAGAGATTAAAAGAGGAGAAATTTTTAACTTTTGCATTCCATAAATAATTTCAACAGTAGAAGTGGTTGCAGTTAATATTATTGCAAGAGTTACACATAATGTAATTTTTATAATTAAATTTCTCATTTCTATTAAACCTGTTTCATAAACAGCTAAACCCATTATCTCCCATGCAACTTTTCCACTTCCTTTGCTTATAAACGGTAAAAAAAATGCAAAAAGGACAAAAGGAATATCAATTGATAAACGTTTTATATAAGTTTTAAATGTAATTTTTGAAATGATTAATAAATAGATTACTGAACTTACATGTATAAAAAAAAGATTTAGAGTTTCCATTTTATAGAATGCTATTGACAAAATAATTAAAAAGATTACTAAGAGTTTTGTTTGAGGTTTAACAGCATTTAGTTTTGAAAAGTTGTGTATTTCTAAGTGGTGATGGTGGCTTGTTTCCATTATTATATTTTAATGCAAATCATTTGCAATAAAATATTTATTTACATTTATTACAGTGACCTGAATAAGTGAAATGCGAATTTATATTTTTAAAATTTGATTCATTTAATAACAATTTTTCAATTTGTTTTTGAGTTTTTTGATTAATATTTACAATTTCACCGCAGCTTTCACATGATAAATGAACATGATGTTTTGTATGTTTAATAAAATAAATCCCTGATTGATGAATTCTATGAGAGTGTTCTATTAAATTTAATTCTTCAAGCAAATCTAATGTTCTATATACTGTTGTTAGATCTATCGAGGAGTTTACTTTTTTAGCTTTCTTGAAAAGTTCTTCAGCGGTAAAATGTTTATGTCCCGACTTTTCTAATATATTACAAACTATTTCTCTAGGTTCAGTAATTCTTTTACCTTCTTTTTTGATTTTATTTATTAATTCCACTTATTAATTATTATATGTTTTACTTAAAAAGTATGAAAAAAATAATTTTCAAGTTTTTGAATAGTTACAGTATTATTTATGTACCAATTGGATTAGTAATTTTTCTACTGTTATTAAATGAATTAATTTCTTTACCACTAAATATGTTTTTAGTATTTTTCGTTTTGTTTTTAATTTTTTATAGTTTAAAGTTGTACACTTCAAAACGTAATAATCAATCTAGTTTAAATAGTGTCTTTAAATTTTCAATTATAGAATTTTATTCGGATTACTGACTAGGTTGTACTGCATCAAAACTCATAGTTAATGAGTTCCAAAAAAAGTTTCCAGAAATCAACTTTATATCAATTAATGCTTCAAAAGATAGAAATCATGAGTATATTAAAAAATACAATTTAAAATACACTCCCTCCTATGTATTGGTTGATAAAAATTTCAACTCAATTGCAAAGAGAGTTGGTTCATTTAATTCAAATTATTTTTTGAAAAAATTAAATTATTAAGAAATCTTATCACCAGGTTTAGCCTGTGAATCTACATCTAAAAGTAAAACAACGCCTTCACTATCTTGTGAACCTAGAACTAAACATTCACTAGTAAAGGGACCAATTTGCCTACTTCCAATATTTATTATTGCTATACATTTTCTATCAATAAGTTCACTAATTTTATAATTTGTAATTTGTGCGCTTGATTTTTTAAAACCTATATCATCACCAAAAAAAATGTTTAGTTTATATGCGGGTTTTTTAGCTTCTTTGAAAACTTCAGCTTTTACTATTCTTCCGACTCTAATATCGAGATTATTAAAGAATTCTATTTTCTCGTTATTCATATAACAAACATAATTACATAATATGTTCATGTCAAAAATATTGATTTTGGGATCTGGCACTAGCAATGATTCAAAAAATAATCTATTAGCTAACTTCACTCACAAATACTTAGTAGAAAATAAAATAGTGAGTTATCTTTTTACGAATCTATATTCTGATATTCCATTTTTGCTAGAAAGAGAATCACAAGTACCAAAAAATATAATTGAAATTAGAGATTCGTTAAAGTCTTGTAATAAAGTATTAATTTTTAGTCCTGTTTTTAATGGGGGGTATCTAGCACATTTAAAGAATACCCTAGATTGGTTGTCATTAAGCTTTGAAGGTTTTGAATATAATCAATTATTCAAAAATAAATATGTTAAGGTTGTTTCTGCAGTAAACGGATCTGGAGGTAATGCTCAAAAAGCATTTGATATATTAAAACTTCAGCTCGAAAATTATGGATTCAATGTAGATAGCAATTTTCTATTAATAAATAAAAATGATTATTTAAATAATGAATTAATTCTTGAATCGAATCAAGAACTAGTAAGTAAAATACAAAATCACATCAACTTATTTTTAACTAGATAATTTTTCTTCAATTACTTTATAACAAAGTTCAGTCAGTTCCTCTACAGTTAAATCTTGAATATTTTCAATAGGATTTAAGATTTCTAATTTTATAGTTCCTTTCCTTAACCAGATTTCACCTTTTTGCATTAAATTATGGGCATTATGAGATACGACTGGAATAATTGGCAAGTTAAATTCTTTAGCAACAAATGCTGCACCTTTCTTAAACGGTAAGAGTTTATTGGTGTTACTTCTCTTTCCCTCAGGAAAAACCAAAATTGATATTTTAGAATCAATAACTTTTTGAATTGATTCATTAATTTTTTCAAAATTAGCTTTAGCATTTTTTCTATCTATTTTTGGGAGACCAAGAACTTTTAATGCTCTACCAAAAATTGGTATTTTATAAAGTTCAGCTTTTGTTAAGAATCTAGTTTGTATAGGAATTCCATTTATATGTGTAAAGATATCTAAAGTTGAAGGATGATTAGAAACAATGACATAATTTTTGTTTTTATCTATATTTTCTTTTCCATCTACAACTAAATTAATACCAACTATTTTTAATCCAATCCAACCAAAGAATTCGTAAAGTTTAGAAGCTAAATAATTTCCTTTTGGTATGAAAGAAGATAAAACGATAAGAATAACTATTGGACTTAATATACAAATTATGAAAAATGGAAATAAAATTAAAGTTTTAAGAAGTATTGAAAAAGTTAACTTTCTATTCATGTAAGAATCTTATCGAAAATTTAATTAATATTTCAAATACTAATTCCATATTGTTTCTTAACACTCAAGCTTAAAAAATAAAAACTACTTGTACACAGCATAAAACCAAATGTTGGTGGAAGTAGGTTCCAATAATTGACCCCACCTAAGTAAGATCCGTAAGTAATAGCATCATAAATCATCATTCCCCAATTAGGAGTCCACCCAACTTGACCAAAAAAAGAAGCAAAGCCGTACGCTAAAATTCCATAAGTTGTGCTTGCAAGCATATAGCTGACTGAATAAGGAACTACAACAGGTAATATGTGCCTTGTTGCAATATAGTAATTTTTACCACCAATTAACTGAGATGCTTTTATGAACTCAGAATTTGCAATTTCTAAAG
>JAQCEB010000022.1 GCA_027729925.1 Actinomycetota bacterium | reverse complement strand
CCCCGAAGGTTAGCAGCCCCGACCGGATTCGAACCGGCGTTTCTGGGTTGAAAACCCAGCGTCCTAGGCCTCTGGACGACGGGGCCGTATAAATAATAAGAATAAAGTATTTTTATTATTAAATGTTACAAATTTTCAATTCTTTGAGCAAGCCTGGCAATCGTACCTTCTTTGCCTAGTGCATAGATAGACTCGAACAATGGAGGGCTAATTTTGGTTCCGGTAACAGCAACTCTAGCTGCTTGAAAACCAATTTTTGTTTTAATACCCAGACTCTCAATTGAAGTTCTCATAATCCTATCAATACTTTCTGGAGTAAAATTATCTAAATCAATAAAAAGTGACCTGATTTGTGTTAAGTAATGTTGTGCTTCTGATGAATTAACACTTTCCCAATCTTCATTATTTACATTAAATGGTTCGTCAAGCAGAAATAAAACTTGATCTTTAATGTCGTTTAAAGTTTCTATTCGCTCTTGTACAGAAGGTAAAATTATTTTTAATCTTATTAATTCCTCATCGAATAACTCCCTATCAAGTGTTTGAGTTAACTTATTTATGGCACTCTTAGTAAAATCATCACTTTGTTGAGACCTTATATAAAGTCCATTCAACCAAAGTAATTTTTTATCATCAAAAATAGCAGAGTTTGGGAGCACGTCATTAAAATCAAACTTTTCTATTGCTAAATCTAAATTAAATTTTTCAATATCATTGCCTGGTGACCATCCCAGTAAACAAAGATAATTTAACATGGCATCTTTTAAAACGCCCTTTTCTTTAAATGCAGCAACAGATGTATCCCCATGTCTTTTACTTAGTTTTTTTCCATCAGGACCAAATAATAAAGGAAGGTGACAAAAAACAGGTAACTCTGCATCTAAAGCTTGCATCAATAATATATGTTTCGGTGTGGATGACAATATATCTTCACCTCTAGCGATTATTGTTATTCCATAATCTACATCATCCAAAGTTGATGCGAGATGGTAAGTTGGAGATTTATCGCTTCTTAGAATTACAAAATCTTCTACATCTGTTAGGTTGAATGACATTTCCCCCCTAACTAAATCATTAAATTTTATAGAACCTGAATTTGGAACTTTAAATCTAATTGCTCCTTGGTCTTCATACGCTTTACCTTGCAAAAGTAAAGATTCAGCAATTTCCTGATATCTATTAAACCTTAGGGATTGACGATAGTCACCATGTGGTCCTCCAATTTCAATTCCTTCATCCCAATCAAGCCCTAGCCATTTTAAATTTGAAATTATATCGTTTTCAAATTCTTTAGTACTTCGTTCAGTATCAGTATCATCTATTCTCACTAAAAAAGTTCCATTATTTGCTTTTGCATATAGCCAATTAAACAGAGCAGTTCTTGCATTACCAATATGCAATTGTCCAGTTGGAGAAGGAGCTATTCTAAGTTTCATTTATTTAACAGGATTAAAAAGGGTACCTATTGTATCGATTTCAATTCTAATTTCATCACCAGGATGAACCTTTGAAACACCTTCAGGTGTGCCTGTTAAAATAACATCTCCTGGTAAAAGTGTCATAATTGAACTAACAAATTCTAAAATTTTTCCAATGCTAAAAATCATATCTTTGGTATTACCATCTTGTTTAAGTTCATCATTTACATAACATCTGATGCCAAGTTCAGGTTCAGTATCAAATTCAGTTTGAATTACTGGGCCTAATGGACAAAAAGTATCAAAACTTTTTGCTCTTGTAAAATTACCATTAAAAGTTCCATCTTGTCCCTGTAAAACTCTTTCTGAAAGATCATTTGCAATTGTGTAACCTAAAACATTATCTTTCCAATTATCAGCAGACAAATTCTTACTAAGTTTACCGATTACGACAGCAAGTTCTGCTTCATGATCTACATGTTGACCAATTTTTGGATATATAATAGACTCGCCTGTTCCTATAACCGAAGTTGAGGGTTTGTTAAAAAAAACTGGATTATTTGGTGCTTGATAATCTAGTACACCTAATTCTTCAGCATGTTTTTGATAATTTTTAGCAACACCTGTAACTTTTGAAGGTAAAACAGGAGCTAGAAGTTGTATTTCAGTAAGATCATATCTTTCTTCAGTTGGTTCCCAAACAACCAACGGAGATCCATCGTAACGAAGAACATAATCGTCAATTAACTCTCCGTAAAAAATATCTCCTTGAAATTTTGCTCTAACAATCTTCATGTATTAAGTGTAAAACTTTTAAATTTTATCTTCAGAATAAGTATCAATTAATTGCGATAAATGTAACCCTTTTATAGGTTCATGACTAGATTTTATTAAAACTTCTTCATTTAAAACACCTAGATCGTTTTCTTTAATTTTTAATGCTGAAATAACAAGTTGAAAATCTTTTTTTGTTGGAGCTCTACCAATTTTTGAAGCATGATAAATAACTAAATTAGATATTATTTTTGAAATGAGTTTATTTTTATGATGAAAAGTCCATAAATGTTGAAAACTTTTTATCAATTTAAGAGCATACCCACTATCTGGACTTGGAATAGAATACTTTAGATTAGATAACTCTAGAATTTTGGTGTTGCCACTTCCAAGTTTTCTTGAAACTGGTAGAGGAAGTGGATTTAAGGTTGAATTACTTTCATTTATAACATTTGGTTGTTGTGTCATTTTACATTTTCTAAATAATGTGAGTACATTTTGTCTCTACCGTTAACTACATCTAAATATTTTGAGCGAATAGTTTTTGTTATTTCACCTGGTAAGCCTGAACCAATGTTGTCTCCATCAATTGAAACAACTCCTACAACTTCAGTCGCTGTACCAGTAAAAAACAACTCGTCAGAAGTTTTTAGATCATCAACAGTTAAGTTTTGTTCTTTAGTTTCAATATTTAATTCTTTGCAAAGCTCTAATACAGTCTTTCTTGTAATCCCACCAAGTGCTCCAGTTTCAATAGGAGGAGTTGTTATTACCCCTTTTTTAATTGAAAATACATTTTGACCGCTGCCTTCAGCTACTACTTCTCCATCTCCTAACATAATGGCATCATCATAACCATTTTTAACAGCTTCAACTTTTGCAAGAGTAGAGTTCATATAGCCTCCCACTCCTTTAGAGTAAGGTTTGAAACTCTGAGGACTAATTCGTTTCCATTTTGAAATACAAACTTTAACACCAGAATTGCCTGCATCATCTCCTAAGTATGCACCCCAATTCCATGCAGAAATAGAGACCCATACTGGTACATTCTTAGGTAAAAGTCCCATCTCACCTTCTCCAAAAAATACTAATGGACGAATGTAAGCTGAAGATAAATTATTTTGATGGACTGAATCTTTAATGGCCTGTGTAATTTCTTCCTTTGTGTAAGGTATTTTCATGTTATATGCATCTGCAGACTGATATAGCCTTTCAACATGATCAAAAAGTCTAAATATATAAGTACCATCAGAACAATGTCTTGCTCTTATACCTTCAAAAACACCAGTACCATAATGTAATGTATGAGACATGACACTAACTTTTGCATCTTCCCAATTAACAAAATTTCCGTTAAACCAAATATATTTCGATTTTTCCATTATTAATTACAAATACTACACCTTTTTATAAATGAAGCTATAAAAAATACTATTATTCAACTGTGAAAAGATTTTTTGCATCCGGATTTGGCGTTGGATTAGTGTGGCAGAAGATATTTAAAGAAAAAAAAGGTGGTGGCACGCTAGCACCACTTATATTTACTATTTTTATTTACATAGCTGAATTAAATGTTTTGTTCTTATCGATAATATTCCTGGTTCTACTTTCTTTATATTTAATAGTTGTTGATGATGAAGATGCCAATTCTGACCCAAGTTGGATTACTCTTGATGAGATTGTAGGTATGAGTTTAGTAACATTAGCGTCACCATCACGTTTGCTTCCCTTAATCGCCGGTTTTTTAGTGTTTAGAGCAAGTGATATTCTTAAACAACCAAAATTTGTAAAAGAATTAGAAAATTATCCCGGTAAATTAGGTGTGCTTTATGACGATTTAGGAGCTGGACTTATGGGTTTATTAGCTGCAACAATAGTAAATCAATTTATTCTTCTAACTCTTTAGAAAGAAGGTCTTTTGCAATACTTGGATTAATTGATCCACCAGAGCTTTTTATTATTAGTCCTACCAAAAAACCTATTAATTTATCTTCTCCATTTTTAATTCTTACTACAACTTCAGAATTTTCAGTTATTACGTTTTTGACTATTTGTAATATTTTTTCTGAGTCGTTCTCCTGAAATAAATTTTGTTCTTTAGCTACATCATATGGGGTGACGTTTTTTACTAAAAGAGCAGCTAAAATAACCTTTCCTGATGAAAAAGAAATTTTATTACTTTCTATCAAATTTATTATTTCAGACAAAGAATCTGCTTTAAACCAACTTGGAAGTTCATTTATTTCTACTTTTCGCATTTGTCCTTGTAGTTCGCCCGTAATCCAGTTATATGTTGAACTTGAATTTTTAGTTGTACTATAAACATCATGAAACAACTTGACTATCCAATCGTTACTTTTTGATAAAATATTTGCTTCCCCGATACTTAATCCAGTTTGCATTAACTCAAGCCTTTTTTGATATGGAAGTTTTGGCATTTTAGATTTTATTATATTTACAAACTCTTCATCTAAAACCATATTTGGAATATCTGGATCAGAAAAATATCTATAATCAGCACTACCCTCTTTGCTTCTCATTGGTTTTGTAACTTCCTTACCTTCATCCCAATGTCTTGTTTCTTGTGCTATTATTTCCCCATTATTTAAAGCCTTAATTTGTCTTTCAATTTCGTAATCTATTGCACGCTCCAATGACCTCAACGAGTTCATATTTTTTATTTCGACTTTAGTACCTAAAACATCTGATTCTGAATTTGCAACAGATATATTTGCATCAAATCTTAAATTTCCTTTTTCAAGCTTTCCTTCTGAGATACCAAGATCTAGTACAAGCTGTCTTAATTCTTCAATATAAGCTACAGCTTCTAATGATGTTTTTAAAACAGGTTTTGTGACTATTTCAACTAAGGGAACACCAGATCTATTGAAGTCTAAAGCTGTACTGGTTGCAGAATCAATTCTTCCTGTACCCATATGTGTAGATTTTCCAGTATCTTCTTCCATATGAACTCTTTCAATTGCAACTTCAGCTTCTTGATCATTTAAGACAATTTTCAAACTTCCATTTATACCTACGGGTAAATCAAATTGGGATATTTGATAATTTTTTGGTAAGTCAGGATAAAAGTAATTTTTTCTGTGAAACATACCTTGTTTTGTTATTTTACAATTGGTACTTAAAGCTAACAAAGTAATAAATTCTATTGCTTTTTTATTTGGAACTGGAAGAGCTCCTGGCAACCCTAAGCAAGTTGGACAAAGACTAACATTAGGTTCTTCAGTATCGACAACTTTACAACGACAAAACATCTTTGAATTAGTTTTTAACTCAACATGAGTTTCAATTCCTATTGTTGGATTATATTGCATTTATTTAATCCAATCTGAAGGTTCTTCTTTAAAAGCAACCTCTTTTTCAATCATCTCTGAAAAATCTAATAGTGAATCATCAGTTAATGCCTTACTTATAATTTGCACACCAAGAGGTAGTTTTTCTTTTGATAAACCTGTTGGAATACTAATTGAAGGTAAACCCGCAAGATTTGCAGGTATAGTACATAAATCAGACATGTACATTTCTAATGGATTTGAAGTTTTCTCTCCAGCTTTGAAAGCTTGAGTTGGGGTTGTTGGTGAAATTAAATAATCTACCTGCTTGAATATTTGATTGAACTCATCAATCATTTTTTTTCTGGCCAATAAAGCTTTACCGTAGTAGGCATCGAAGTAACCAGCAGAAAGAGCATAAGTACCCAGTAAAATTCTTCTTTTGACCTCACTTCCAAATCCTTGAGCTCTAGTTCTTTCCATCATTTCATAACTAGTTTTTCCATCAGCCCTTAGGCCATAACGTACTCCATCAAATCTAGCTAAATTTGCTGAGCACTCTGCTGGAGCTATTAAATAATATATTGAGATAGCTAATTTAATTAGTGGCAAAGAAACTTCTATTACTTCTATTCCTTGGGCTTTTAGTAATTTTATTATTTTTTCAACTTCGTTTTTGGCATCTTCAGAAACGCCTTCCTCCATTAATTCTTTTATAACACCTACTTTTGCTGTTTTATTACTTGGTATTATTACAGGTTTATCTGAAACTGAAGTTGCATCTTTAGGATCAAAGCCTCTTATTGAATGGTAAATAATTCTTGTATCATCAACATATTTTGTTATTGGACCAATTTGATCTAGAGATGAAGCAAAAGCAATTAATCCAAATCTCGACACAGTTCCATAAGTTGGTTTAAATCCTACAAGACCACAAAAAGATGCTGGCTGTCTAATAGAACCACCCGTATCACTTCCTAAAGCAGCTATTGATGAACGCGCTGCAACAGATGCGGCTGATCCACCTGAAGAACCTCCAGGAACACATTCTGTATTCCAAGGATTTCTGGTCAAACCATAAGCTGAATTTTCAGTTGATGATCCCATCGCAAATTCATCTAGGTTTGTTTTACCAGTATATAAAACTTGTTGCTCATCTAATTTATTTATAACTGTTGCACTATAAGGAGAGATGTAATTAGAAAGCATTTTAGAAGAACAAGTTGTCTCATAACCTTTTAAATTGATATTATCTTTGATAGCGATTGGTATTCCGTCTAATAAACCTAGACTTTTATTTTTAATATATCTTTCATCAGAAAGTTTTACTTTATTTAAGTTATCTTCTTCAAATAATTTTAGGTGGGCATGTAGTACAGACTCTGATTGAGCTGTGTTCTCGAAGACTTGTTTATATAATTCAGAAGGTTTAATTTCTTTTTTTTGAAATAATGAATTGATTTCTCTAATTGACTTATTTTCAATTCTCATAATTACTCCATAGAAGGTGGGACTATAAACTTACCGTCTTTTGATTCTGGAGCATTACTCAATGCCTCTTCATGCGTTAAAAATTCTTCAACTACATCTTCCTGTAAATTTAATTGTTTTTCCAATGGATGGATAAAAACTTCATCAACTGAGATATCAAATTCTAAATTGCTGATAGCTTGAACATGTTCCAAAATAATGCTTAAATCTTGACTTAGCTTATTTTTTTCAGTCTCTTCAAGTTCAATTGAAGCAAGTTTAGAAACATTATCTATATCAAATTGATTACTCATTTAAACTCTTTAAATATTTATAAATTAATTCATATGATTCTAATAGTTGAATTTTACTAAGATGCTCATCTGCAGAATGTGCTAAAAGTGGATCTCCTGGACCAAAATTTACTGAAGGAATATTCATTTCATAAAATCTAGCTATATCAGTCCAAGCTTGTTTTGGAGTAGAAACTTTATTAATTGTTTCTACAAAATTTTTAATTCTTAACGAAGAAAGATTAGGCATTGCACCATCTGAAAAGTTGGAAATTTCTACAGTTGCATATTGTGAAAACAATTCATTTATTAATTTTGTAGCTGATTCTCCATCAATTTCAGGAGAGTATCGAAAATTTAAATTTAAAGTTAAAGAGTCAGGAATAACATTATTAGCAATTCCGGACGAAACCTTTGTTAAAGACATAACTTGTTTAAAATTTAAATCATCAATTATTAATTCTTTGATTTCATTTTCTTTAACTATTTCAATTATTTTATTCATCTTATAAATAGGATTATCCCCAACCCATGGCCTAGCCGAATGACCTGCTTTTCCATCAATAGTAAGTTTTGCATTTAAAACTCCTAAACAGCCAAGTTGAATTTCGTTATCTGTAGGTTCTAAAATAATTGAAAAACTTAATTCACACTCTTCAAGAAGTATTGGCATCAAATCAGTTAACCCATTGTTCTCATATGGACCCTCTTCGGCTGTATAAAATACACCCACTATATGTTCAGGGCTAGTATTTAGCAAATTTAAAATTACAGCAATGCCCCCTTTCATGTCAACAGATCCTCTACCTGGAATGATGTCATTATCGTCAAATTCAAGTTTTTGATCTATGACAATTGGAACAGTGTCAACATGACCTACTAATGCTATAGTTTTAGAAGAATTTTTTGGTAAAGCAATTATTCCACCTTTGTTTCTGAGTATTTCACCATCAAAATTATTAGATTTTAAAATATTTTCTATGTAATCAAGTATGTTCTTTTCATTTCCTGTAACTGATTCAATTGCGATTAGTTGTTCAAGTTGTTCTACGATTTTCAAACCTGAACTCCAAATGTTCTTAAAGCATCATTAAGTGAAGTCTTTTGATCTGTAGATTCTTTTCTTTTTCCAATAATCAACGCGCAAGGAGTATTGAAAGTTCCACTTGGAAATTCCTTAGGTCTTGAGCCGGGAATTACTACTGAATTTTCTGGTACATTACCTTTAATTTCAACTGGTTCACTTCCTGTAACATCTATAATTGGAGTTGAAGCAGTTAGTGTAACGTTTGCACCAATAACAGCTCCTTGCTCAACTTTAACTCCCTCTACGATAATTGATCTTGATCCTATGAATGCTCCATCTTCTATAACCACTGGCATAGCACCTGGCGGTTCAAGTACACCTCCAATCCCTACTCCACCTGACAAATGAACATTCTTACCAATTTGCGCACAAGAGCCTACTGTAGCCCAAGTATCAACCATTGTGCCGCTACCGACGTATGCTCCAATATTTACAAAACCTGGCATAACTACAACACCTGGTTCACAAAAAGCTCCATATCTAACTGCCCCAGGAGGAACAACTCTAATTTTTAATTCTTTATAGTTTTTCTTTGGTTCAAGTTTGTCATAAAAAAGCAAATCACCAGCATGAATTTCTTTTAAGTTTCTTATTGAAAAATAAAGCATAATTGCATCTCTTATCCATTCATTTACTATCCAACTATCGTTTAATTTTTCAGCAACTCTAATTTCACCTTTATCAAGCAAAGCAATCGTATCTTCAATAGTCTGAATATCTGTTTCTAAAATATTTTTTGAATCAATCTCTAAAACTTTATTTTTTAAAATATCTAATTTCATTTTGGACTCTTTTATTTCCTAGATAATATTTTAATGTATGAAAAAGAACACTTATATACTTATTATTCTTTCTTTAACAATTCTATTAACTTTTACAATCTACATAGGTATATCTTTTTTTCAAGAAAACAATAAAGAATTTTCTTTGCCAAGCCCTTTGGAAAATATCTATCCACTGCCGAATGATCAAGTTCCTCAACAAGTTTCATTAGAAGTAGACTTACCTGTGGGATATGAATTGGTATTAGTTATTGACAATTACATAATTCCTTCATCTGAAATTCAATTTATTGAGGCTACTGGTGTGTATATTTGGAAACCAGGTTCAAACAAATCTTTTGAGTCTTGGCAGCCTGGTAAACATATAATAAAAATAACTTGGAATACAATTGTTGGATTACCTGACTTTGGGGAATATGAATGGGAATTTACTAGCTATTAAGTTCAAATAATTCTTCAAACTTATTTTCATCTATAATTTCTAATCCAAGTTTTTTTGCTTTTTCTAGTTTTGAACCGGCTTTTTCACCAGCAACAACAAAATTTGTGTTTTTAGAAACAGAACTTGTCACTATCCCTCCAAAGCTTTCAACAATACTCGTAGCTTCTTGTCTTGAATAATTTACTAAAGTACCAGTTAAAACAAATGTTCTTCCATTGAAAACTCCTTTTGTAGTTTCAATTTTTTGATCTGTGTTAAATCCTATTTCCTTAAGACGCTGTAACAATAATTTATTCTCAGATCTTTCGTACCACTCTTTTAGAGAAGAAGCGACACTAGTAGATAATCCATGAATTCCTTCAATTCTTTCTGTACTAGCATTAAAAACTTCATTTAAAGATCCAAATGAATTTAATAATAATTTTGCAGTTTGGTTACCAATATATCTTATTCCTAGTGCAGACAACAAATCATACGGATGTGAAGAAATAGATTTACTAATTGCTTCTAATAAATTATTGGTTTTTTTATCTTTCCACTGTGGAAGAACAATAAGTTGCTCAAAGGTTAGATTATAAAAATCTTCAAAACTTTGTACTAAATTATTTGATATTAATACTTCAACTGTTTCTCTACCAAGGCCATCTATATCTAAACCGGATTTTGAAGCAAAAAATATTAAGGTTTCTTTTTTTGCAATCTTACAATTTTGAAAACCAGAACATCTTGGAACTTTCTCATCTTTTACAAATTCAATCTTAAATTCTCCACAAGGACAAATTTTTTGCATTTCCCATACTTTTTGAGAGCTGTCTCTTCGTTCTTTTATTGATGAGACTACTTCTGGAATTACATCACCAGCACGTTTGACTATAACAAAGTCGTTAATCCTAAGATCTTTTCTTTTAATTTCATCAGGATTGTGAAGTGTTGCAAAAGAAATTAACGCACCACCTACATTAACAGGATCTAATACTGCAACTGGAGTGATTGCTCCAGTTCTGCCAACTTGTAATTTAATATCCAATATTTTTGTAGTTTGTTCTTCAGCGGAAAATTTATAAGCTAAAGCCCACCTAGGTGATTTTGCTGTATATCCAAGCTCATCTTGTATTTGTGTAGAATTTACTTTAAGAACTGCACCATCAATTTGAAATTCAAGTTTATTTCTACTTGACTCAATGTTGTCTAAATAACTTTTTATTTCTTTGATGTTCTTAGCTTCAAAAATGTTATTAGTGTTAAATCCAAAAAGTTTCATTTTTGAAATTTGTTCAGAATATGGAAGTTGTTTCTGTTCTCCATGCTGAATTAGTTGATAGGCTAATAGCCTTAAATCTCTTGTTGCAGTTATTTCTGAATTTTTTTGCCTTAATGAACCAGCAGCGGCATTCCTTGAGTTGATAAATTCACTTACACCTTCAGATCTCAAATTTCTGATTTGTTCTTTTTGCATCTCGGATAACTGGTTTTTTTCAATAGACAATAATTCTTCAAGCTTTTTTTTGTCACTTACCTTTTGCTTATTAAGTTCATCAAAGCTACTTGAAGGCATATAGATTTCACCTCTTATTTCAAACTCATTATTGAACCCATCAGGTAATTTCAAAGGAATATTTTTAATAGTTTTAATATTATGTGTAACATCTTCCCCAATTATTCCGTCACCTCGTGTTAGTCCTTGTTGAAGAACATTATCTTTGTAAATTAGTGAAATGGCTAGACCGTCAATTTTTGGTTCGACTGTAATTGGGAATAAGTTTAAATCTGTGAGTTTTTCGTTTTTTTCAATCCATTTTTGAATATCTTCTAAGCTTTCAGAATTGTCAAGACTATACATTCTTTGCTTGTGTTCTACCTGGTTAAATGCATTGTCTGGAGTACCTGTAACCCTTTGTGTTGGAGAAAAAGAGAAAATTAATTCAGAGTAATTTTTTTCAATTTCTTTTAGCTCATTAAACAATTTATCGTATTCACCATCAGACATAACTGGCTTATTTAATACGTAATATGCATGCTCTGCAATATTTAATTGTGAAATCAAATCTAATACATATTGTTTATTCATTCAATTCTTCCAAAACTTTAGAAGAAATTCTTCCTCCACCAACTAACTTTGATCCTTGATATAACACCCCAAACTGCCCAGGAGCAACTCCAAAAGTAGGTTCTGCAAGTTCTACTTCAAAAGTGCTTTCATCAATTTCCCTTATATTACATGGAAAAGCTAATGAGTTATACCTTGTTTGAATAGACAAATTTGAAAACTCAGGCTTATCTACAAATGAAACATCTTGTATTATAAATTTTTTTATCGTTAAATCTTTTTTACTACCTATATATACTTTGCTATTGGTCACATCAATTTTGGTTACATATTTAGGCTCACCCTGCCCCCCAGGAATCCCTCTTCTTTGCCCAACTGTAAACTCATGTATACCGTTGTGTTGGCCATAAATATTTTCATTTTTATCGACAATATTTCCCTTAATATTGACATTTATACGAGTCCCAACAAATTGTCTATAATCTTTTTTGCCTACAAAACAGATATCTTGACTGTCTTTTTTAAAAGCAGTTTTTAAACCTAATGAAGCTGCAATTTGTCTTACTTCAGGTTTCGAAATTGTTCCAAGTGGAAACATAATTTTTTTTAATGCATTTGAAGTCAACATATGCAATACATAAGACTGATCTTTATCTAAATAATCTGCTTTATGTAATTCGTACTTTTCACCATTAGAAACAATCTTTGCATAATGTCCAGTAGCAACTTTGTCACAATTTAATTTTTTTGCTTGGTTAATAAAATGATCAAACTTTACAGATCTATTGCACTCAACACAAGGATTTGGTGTTAATCCTTTAGCATACATATCAATAAAATTATCAATTACATTTTCAGAAAATGAGGCTGTATAGTCTAAAACATAATATGGGATGTCTAATTTAGCAGCAACTTTTCTTGCATCTTCTGAATCTGCTGCAGTACAACATCCTGTTTCAGGCATTTCACCATTTGGACCTTCCCAAAGTTTCATAGTAACTCCAATAACTTCATGACCTTGGGATTTGAGTAATCCAGCAACAACTGAAGAATCGACTCCTCCACTCATTGCCACCAAAACTCTCATGTCAATTCTCTGAGTGAAGTTAAAACTATATTTGCTGCCCTCAAGCCGTCTCCATCTTTTGTTGTCCAGCCAAAACTAAAGCGTAAATGATTATTAATGACATCTTTTGAAATATTCATAGCTTTTAAAACATGAGATGGTTTTTGTGCTCCACTTGCACATGCTGAACCTCTTGAAACTCCTAATCCTTTTAAATCAAGCGCAATCATAAGAGTCTCGGAATTTATATCTTTAAATTGGATGTTTGAGATATGAGATAATCTAGTTGCATTTTTTCCAATAATTTCTATATCGATTTCGGAGTTCAGTTTTTCTTCAAAAATATTCCTTTCAAAATCAATTTTCATTTTTTCTTTTGTAATATTTT
>JAQCEB010000021.1 GCA_027729925.1 Actinomycetota bacterium | reverse complement strand
TAGTTTGCACTTTATCAGATAATGCAACTTTAGATATGGAAATATCGATTGCCCATGGGGTAGGCTATAGGCTTGCTGACAAAAATAAAACAAGTGATTCAAACTTTATTCCAATTGATTCAATGTTTTCACCAATAGTCAAAGTTAGTTATGGAGTTTCACCAACTCAAGTTGGACAAGTTACAGATTATGACAAGCTGACTTTAGATGTTGAAACTGATGGTTCAATTGAACCAAGTGAAGCTATTTCGTCAGTCGGTAAAACACTAGGTGAGTTATGGAAGTTATTTGCAGACATTGATGAAGGTGTTGGTTTAGAATTAGGTCAACTTACTATTTCTGAAGGAAGTTCCCCTGATTTATCTTTGTCAGTTGATGCATTAGATCTTTCTGAAAGACCAAGAAATTGTTTAGGTCGTGAAAATATCACAACTGTAGGTCAAATACTTGAGTACACAGAAGATGATCTTTTGAATCTAACAAACTTTGGACAAAAAAGTCTTGATGAATTAGTAGCAAAACTAGATGAACTTGGTTTAAGCTTACCAACTAGTTCTGATTTAGATAGTGGAGACTTAGCTGATGCCTAAACCTACTAAAGGTAAAAGACTAGGGAACTCTTCATCCCATGAAGATCAAATTATTAGTAATTTAATAAGTGCTTTAATTCAGCATGAAAAAATTGAAACAACTATTACCAAAGCAAAAATTGTTAAACCATATGCAGAAAAAGTAATTACTAAAGCTAAAAGTGGTACGCTTCATGACAGAAGACAAGTTTTGAAAATGATTCAAAATAAGGGAATCGTCGCAAAACTTTTTGAAGAGATTGGACCAAAATATACTGAACGAAATGGTGGTTACACAAGAATTACCCGTACCAGAACTAGAAAAGGTGATGGCACAGAGCTCGCAGTTCTTGAATTAGTTTAATTTGAACTCAATCAAAAATATTTGGTCACAATTTCTTAAATTTATAAAGTTCGACAAAAATTTAATATCTCAAATAAGCAATGATAGATATGAAGCTGCCAATGCTTTAATTATTGTTGTATTAAGTATAGTTGCTTTATATTTACCTATTATTTCAGCAAATTTTTCATCAAACTTAGTTGATATTGTATTTTATGGAATAGTCGATGGTATTTTTGCATGGTTGTTATCAAACTTAGCTATTTGGTTTCTTCTTTCCC
Source organism: Actinomycetota bacterium (assembly GCA_027729925.1). GTDB lineage: Bacteria > Actinomycetota > Acidimicrobiia > Actinomarinales > Actinomarinaceae > Actinomarina. The sequence continues at coordinate 12,693 of JAQCEB010000021.1, read as the reverse complement.
GTGCATTTAACACATTTACTGAAGTTTCGAATTTAATGATATTTACAGGATATTCTCATGGTCTCGTTGGATTATTTGGTGTGCTGTATTTTATAAATTCTCAAATAAGTTTTGATTTAATGTATTTTCAAATTGCAAGTATTTTAATTTTTTGTTGGATTTATTTAGTTCTTTCAAAATCATTAACTATTTCTCTTCATTTAGAAAGTAGAGTATCAAGTATTTCAGCTGTGACTTTTCTTGTTTTATTAGTTTGGTTTTCAGATCCAATAAGAATTTTTATTTAATGCACTTTTATAAAATTGTACTTTCCTATGACGGTTTAGGATTTAATGGATTTCAAAAACAACCTAACAAAGAAACCGTTCAGGGAAGAATCGAGCAATCATTATCTCTATTAACAAATCAATATCATTTTACCTATGCTGGAAGGACCGATACTGGTGTTCATGCAAGAAATCAAGTTCTTTGCTTGGAAACTGATCAATTGTTTGATGAAAAGTTAGTCTATTCATTTAATCAAATGTTAGGCAATAAAATTTTGGTAAAGAGTTTTAAAAAAATACCAAAAAAATTTGATGCTAGATTTGATGCTGTTCAGAGAACATATAAGTATTTTCTTGCAAATCAACTAACTTTAGATCCTTACAAACAAAGTTTTATTAAAGAAAGTAAAGTCGATGTCAATTTAACGATATTAAATAAAGTAGCGAAATTATTTTTGGGTACACACGACTTCTCCTCATTTGCAAAATTAGAAGCTGGTCAAAATCCAACTCGAAACATTACACATTCATCATGGTTAAAAAGAAGTGATATTTTTGAATATACTATTTCTGGAAATTCATTTTTAAGAAATATGGTTAGAAATATAGTTGGAGCACAAATTGCATTATTGGAGGAAAAATTAACCATTAAAGACATAACTAAAAAAATCATAAACCCTGATGGAGTTAGATTAAATTACATCGCTCCAGCCAAAGCATTAGTTTTGTGGAAAGTAAAATACTAGTTTCCATTAATTTAAATGCACTTTATACTAGAATTTCGTTACAATTCTTAAGATTAGGAAATGAATACTAAAACAACTTTTAATGGAATAAGTGGCTCTGAAAGAGAGTGGCATGTAGTTGATGCCAGTGGCTTACCTGTAGGTAGGCTAGCTAGTGAGATAGCTCAAATTCTTAGAGGAAAGCATAAACCTCAATATTCTCCTCACCTTGACGTAGGAGATCACGTAGTTGTTATTAATGCTAGCCAAATAGCACTTACTTCAAAAAAACCTGAACAAAAAATTTACAACTCTCATTCTGGATATCCTGGAGGTATTAAATCTGAAACTTTTAATTCCTTACGTCAAAGAAAACCAGAAAAAATAGTAGAAAGAGCTGTTTGGGGTATGTTACCTAAAAATAGGTTAGGAAGATCTATGTTAAAAAAACTACATGTATATTCTGCAAGTGAACACCCACATCAAAGTCAAAATCCTAAATCTCTTGCTTTTGAGATTAAGAAAGTATCTGAAAATGAAAAATAAAATTTATGGAACTGGGAGAAGAAAAACTTCTGTAGCTCGCGTAACATTGACTGAAGGTAGCGGAAAGTTTGTATTTAATGGAAAAGAATTTGAACAGTATTTTCCAAGTCCTTCTATGAAGATGACAGTAAATAAGCCATTCAAAGTAGTTAGTTTAGAAAATAAGTTTGATATCAATGTTAACGTTTCTGGAAGCGGATTGTCATCTCAAGCTGATGCTGTTTCACTTGGAATTTCAAGGGCTTTAATTAAATTAAATCCTGAATTAAGACCAAAACTTAAAAAAGCTGGACTTTTGACTCGTGATTCAAGAAAAGTCGAAAGAAAAAAATACGGATTAAAGAAAGCTCGAAGAGCAGAACAATTTACTAAGAGATAAGTTTCGTCTTGAAAAAATATTTCGGTACCGACGGAATCCGAGGTATTCCTAATCAAAATCTAAATGAAAATTTAGTTAAAAAAATCTTTGCAGCAGTTGAAAAAGAATTAAAACCAAAATCTGTTGCTGTTATTCTTGATACAAGAAAATCTTCGAATGAAATTCTTGAGTGGATTACTAAAGGCTTTACTGAGATAGTCCAAGTAGTAAATTATGGAATTCTCCCATCTGGATCTATGCCAATCATTCTAAAAGAATTTCACCACGATTTAGGTATAATTATTTCTGCTTCCCATAACCCAAGTGAATACAACGGTATAAAATTAATTAATAAGGATGGTTCAAAATTTAGTGATGAACTTGAAATCAAAATTGAAGAAAGTTCCGAGACAATTGCTTTACCAAAAGCAACTACAAAACATAAAGATTCAGAGTTAGGATATCAAGCGTATTTAAATTTTCTTAAAACTGAATTAAACTTTGATTTGAGTAATTTTAGATTAGTAATAGATACAGCAAATGGATCAGCTTATAAAATTATTGATGAGCTTTTTTCTTTTAATAATTCGAAATATAGACTTCTAGCAAATACTCCGGACGGTTTAAATATCAATGAAAATTGTGGTGCAACACATCTAAATTACTTATCAAATTCACTAAATAAAGATGAGCTCGGAGCTGCTTTTGATGGAGATGCAGACAGGTTAATACTGGTTGACGAAGAAGGTTCAATTTGTAATGGAGATGTAATAATACTTTTAATTGCGAAGTATTTTTCAGCAATTAATCAGTTAAAAAACAATATTGTCGTATCTACTGTAATGTCTAATTTTGGATTTAAACAATCTATGAAAAACAATAATTTTAATAACATTGAAACTAATGTTGGAGATAAATACGTTGCGGAAAGTATGCTAGAAAACAATGCTTCTATTGGGGGAGAGCAATCAGGTCACATAATTATTTCTGATGTTTTGCCAGTTGGTGATGGTCTTGTAAGTTTAATTTATTGTTTAAAAGCCCTAACTTTTTTTAACACAACACTTAAGGATTTTAAAAACAATAATATAAAAGAATATCCTCAACAATTAAAAAATTTAAAATTAAATACACAAGCTACTTCAGAACAATTAAGCGATCTCAACATTATTGCAGATAAACTTACAAAAGAAATGCAACTTGATGGCAGATATTTAATTAGAAATTCTGGAACTGAACCTGTTTTGCGAATTTTAGTAGAAGCTAAAACTGATCAAGATCTTAATGACTTTATGAATCAATTAATTAAAAAGATTGAAAGTTATTTAAATTCTTAAAACAGTCTTTATAATGGTATTAACGAGCAAACAAGCGCCAGGCCTTTAAAAAGGTGACGAGGTAGTATGTTATCGAAAAATTCGGCGGATGCATACTCGGCTCTACAGTCGATATAGATTGTTAAAAACAATAAGCAATTATTGAACAGAGGCAATCTAACGTAGTCCTAATTTCAACTTGCTCGTTGGAATGGAGATATTATGTGTGGAATAATCGGGTATTCAGGCCCAAAAAACCCTCTACCCATATTGATTAATGGACTTTCAAGACTTGAATACAGAGGTTATGATTCTTCTGGTATTGCAATTCTTGATGGTGCAAATTTAATAGTTGAAAAAAAAGAAGGTAAACTACAAGTTTTAAAAGATCACTTAGAAGGAAAACATTTTAACGGTAATATAGGCGTTGGACATACTAGATGGGCAACTCATGGAGTTCCAAGTGATCTTAATGCTCATCCACATACAGACAACAAAAAAGAATTTGCCATAATCCATAATGGAATTATTGAAAATTATTCTGAATTAAAAGATGAATTAGTTAACAAAGGTTTCAATTTTACTTCGGAGACTGATACTGAAGTCGTTGCAGTGGAATTAAGTAGTAAATGGACTGGAAATTTATTACAAACTGTTACAAATGTTGCAAAGAACTTAAAAGGTACATTTGCTTTAGTAGTAACTACCACTAAAGAACCTAATAAAATTGTAGCTGGAAGAATGATGAGCCCACTAGTCTTAGGTGTTGGAGATGAAGAAGTTTTTCTTGCATCAGACTCAGCAGCTATTTTAGAACATACAAATAAAATGGTTTTTTTAGAAAACGGCGACTTTGTCGAAATAATTGATGGTACATATAAAATATTTGATATAAATTTAAACGAAATAAAAAGAGAAGTCCAGGATATTGATTGGGAAATTTCGGAAGCTGAAAAATCTGGATATGAGCATTTTATGTATAAAGAGATAATCGAGCAACCTGAAATGATAGAAAAAACACTCTCTGGAAGACTAGTTGAAAACTCTATAGGAATACCTATTCAATTAAATGAAGTTAGAAACTTTGAAAAAATTTGGATTGTTGCTTGTGGGACTGCTTATCATGCTGGTTTATTTGGTAAAGATCTTTTTGAAAAAGTTTTAGGTGTTCCAGTGAGTGTGGAACTTGCCTCAGAATTTAGATATCGTGAGCCAATAGTGGGTAATAAAGATCTAGGAATTGTCATTTCGCAGTCAGGTGAAACGATGGATACAATCGCAGCAACAGAATTATTAAAGGAAAATGGAGCCCATGTTTTAGCTTTGGTAAATGTTGTAGGCAGCTCGCTCGCAAGAATGTCAGATAGTGTAATGTATTTACATGTTGGACCAGAAATAGGTGTAGCATCTACAAAAGCTTATTTGGGTATGCTTGTAGCTCAATTAGTTTTAGCAAAACACTGGGATATTGAGAATAAATTAAATATTACTTTTGAAGAAATTAAAAACATTCCAAAACTTGTTAAAGAGAGTTTAGAATGTGAAACCGAAATCATAAATATTGCTAAAGGAATTAGTAAGAAAAATGATATTTACTTTATTGGACGAGGATTAGATTATGCACTTGCTGCAGAGGGAGCATTAAAACTTAAAGAAATATCTTATCTCCATGCAGAAGCTTTAGCTGCTGGTGAGCTTAAGCACGGTACCCTTGCTTTGATTGAAGAAGGTACTCCAGTTATAGTAACTGCAAGTCAGTCTCATCTTTTAGACAAAACAACAAGTAATGTTCAAGAAGTAAAAGCTAGAGGAGCTTTTGTTATAGCAGTAGGCGATGACAACTCTAAAAAAATGGAAAAAATATCAGATCAGTTTATTTCTTTACCTAATGCACATTCGCTTTTATCAACAATAATTTCAATAATCCCACTACAACTTATTGCTTATCATGTTGCTAAGTTAAATGGTGAATCCATTGATCAACCAAGAAATTTGGCAAAATCTGTTACGGTAGAGTAATCCTTTATGGACAGAGGTTTTATATATGTTAATAGCAAAAATCTAATTCATAATTTAGACCTTATACAAAAAAATATCAATAAACAGCTTTGTTTGGTTGTTAAGGCTAGTGCCTATGGTCATGGAATAAATTGGGCAGTTAAAAATGCGATTAAGAAAAATATATCGTGGTTTGCAGTTGCGTCAATTAATGAAGCAATAGAAGTTAGAAGTATATCTGATGAAGTTAATATTTTATTACTTTCAGAACCATCTGAATCTGAAATATCCAAAGTTTATGAATTGGGTATTGATTTGACTGTTTATAATTCTGATTTTATTAAAAATTTAATAAAATCAGGGCATAACTTTAATGTTCATTTAAAAGTTGATACAGGTATGCACAGGATTGGTTGCGAACCTGAAAAATTTTATGAAATTTATAATTTGATAATTAATTCTAATTTAAAACTACGTGGAATTTGTACCCATTTCCCAACTGCAGATGTTGATAGTGAATTTACATTTAGTGCTGTTGAAAAATTTAGAAAACTATTAGAGAAAATTAATATTTCAGATTTATTAATTCATGTTGATAACTCAGCTTCAAGTTTTTATAATTTTGACAATATTTTTAACTTATCACGAATAGGCATAGCAGCATATGGAGTTTCAATCTCAGCTCAAAAAACTAACTTGAAACTACTTCCAACAATGGAAATTAAAACCAGAATATCTAATATACAGATGAGAAGTATTGGTGAATCTGTATCATATGGTCATGCATTAATACTTGAAAGAGATTCAGTAATTGCGACAGCACCTATAGGTTATGCTGATGGTTATCCTTGGAACTCATTCCCCGACGGAAAAGTTATAATTTCAAATAAATTTTGTAAACTAATTGGCAGAGTTACCATGGATCAGATTTTAATTGATGTTACTGATGTTGAGGCAAAAATTAATGATGAAGTTGTAATTCTTGGAAAGTCTCAAAATAATGAAATAAGTATCGATGTAAAGGACATAGCAGATTGGAATAAAACTATACCTTGGGAAATACTAACCAACATGTCAAAAAGATTAGAAAGAGTAGAAATTGATTAGAGAGGTAACCTTAGAGACAATAGAAGAATTTGTTAAAGCAACTTTTGATATTGATAAGCTTCCTAAAGTGGTTGGGCTTTCAGGAGAACTTGGTGCAGGCAAGACGACACTTATAAAATCAATAATTAAGTTTTTGGGTTGTGATGAAATTGTTACATCACCAACTTTTAATATTGTGAAACAATATAAAGTAAATAATTTAGATATTTATCATGTTGACCTTTACAGAATGAATAGTTGGAATGAATTCTTAGATTTAGATTTACCAATCTATACTGATAACTCTATTTTTTTAATTGAATGGATAAATATTGTTCCTGAAAAGTTTTTAAAAGAGATGATGATAATCGAAATTGAAATTGTTAACGATATAAAAAGAAAGATGAAAATTAATGTTTAGTCTCTCTATCTCTTCATCAGGAAGCTATATTTCTGTTGCAATACATGAAGAAGTTTTAGTTTCAAGTTCTACCGTATTATCAAAAAATGGTACAACTAATTTGTTAATGCAAACTATTGATGAATTAACAAAAAAATCTGACATAAAACGTGATCAAATTCAGGTTGTATATATAGATATAGGTCCAGGATTTTATACGAGTTTAAGAATAGGTTTAGCTGTTGCTCAAGGGATTTGCGCCAGTTTAGGTATCCCATTGATTCCAGTAAATGGATTAGATTCACTTGCATTTGCAGCGCATACAAGTCATAGAAAAATATTTACAGTAATTGATATAAAAAGAGATGAATTTGCATTCTGTTCTTATAAGCCAGTACCAGGGGGAGTTATAAGGGACTCAAATCCTGAGGTATTAAATCTTGATGGTCTTAAAGATAGATTTAACGAAGATAACCAAAAAAAATTACTTGTTGGTAATTGGAGAAAAATAAATCAAAAAATTTTAAATAAAAATACTTACATAAAAACAGCTTCGCCAGAATTTGTAACTTCTGATCAAATTTATCATCTAGGAAAAGAATTATTTAAAAATGGAAATTTTATAAATTTTAACGAAATTGAATTATTTTATATGAGAGAACCTGATGTCTCTTTGTCTACTAAAAATTTGACTAAAGAAGTAAATTTTTATGATTGAAAAAATTAACTACGCAGACTATGGCTTAGCAAAAATATTATCTGATTTAGAATTCGAAATCTTTGGAACTAATTGGCAACCAGAAATAATTTTACAAAAAATAATTCAAAATGAATTTATTTACTGGATTCACACTACAAACTCAAAAATTAATGCTTATGTTGCTGTCCAAGTAATTGATGACGAGTTACATATTATCGGAATTGGGGTCAAAGAAGAATTTAGAAATAAAAATATTGCTAGAGAATTAATGGATAGTTTATTACAATTTTTTCTTAATAAAGACTATGTGTGTATAAGGCTTGAAGTTAGAGAAACGAATATTGCTGCAATTAATCTATATAAATCTTATTTATTTCAAGAATATGGGGTAAGAGAAAATTATTACAAAAACGAAAGTGCAGTTTTATTTGAATTAAGGAAGCTTAATGCCATCAGATAAAATAATATTAGGTTTTGAAACATCATGTGACGAAACTGCTGTTGCAATTTTAAAAGGAAACGACCTTCTCGTAAACATTATTTCATCTCAAGTAGATATTCACGAAAAGTTTGGGGGAGTAGTTCCTGAAGTAGCTTCTCGAGCACATGCTGAATCAATAAGAAATATTTTTCATGCTGCTTTGAATAGAGCTAATTTGCAAATAAGCGATATTGATTTAATAGCTACAACGGATGGTCCTGGTTTAGTAGGTAGCCTAGTTGTGGGCTACAACTTCGCAAAATCAGTAGCTTGGTCCATAGATGTTCCATTGTTAACAGTTGATCATATGGTAGGTCATCTTGCTGCACCTTTAATTGAGAATACTGAGATGAAACCACCCTTTATTTCTTTATTAGTTTCAGGTGGGCATACACAAATAGTTTTAGTGGAAAAATGGGGGCAATATACTTTGCTAGGTACGACTATAGATGATGCAGCAGGTGAAGCATTTGATAAATTATCAAGATTCTGTGGTTTCGGATTTCCAGGAGGTCCTGCTATTCAAAATATTGGTAAAGATGGTGACCCAAACAAAGTTGATTTACCAAGACCTAAAACAAAACATGAGTACAACTATTCATTTTCAGGTCTTAAAACAGCAGCAACAAATTTTTTAAATAATTTGGACTCTAAGGATAAAGTTACGAGATCTGATTTTGCAGCTTCATATCAAGAGGCAATAGTAGATTCTTTAATGAACAACTTCATTAAAGCTGTTAAAGATACAGGTGTTAAGAATATATCTGGTGGAGGTGGTGTAATGGCAAACCAAAGGTTAAGAGAGAAAATTAATACTTTTGGTAAAGAAAATAATTTAAACGTTTACTTACCTACACCAAAACTTTCAACTGATAATGCTGCAATGATTTGTATAGCTGCGCAGAATAATTTGATTACAAATGAGCTTCAGTTAGATGATGTTAGATTATCTTCAGTAATTAAGTAAATTTTGGTAATAAATTTACATATATAAACGGGAGTATATTAAATTCACAATGTAGATATTTATTTAATAGGAGGTAAATATACATGAATCTTCAACCATTAGGAGATAGGGTTGTTGTAAAGCCACTATCTGAAGAAGATATGAAAACCCCTTCAGGAATCTATATTCCTGATACAGCTAAAGAAAAACCACAAGAAGGTGAAGTGGTAGCGGTAGGTCCTGGGGAGCCTAATGAAAAAGGCGAAAAAATTAAGCCAGACGTTGAAAAAGGCGACAAAGTTGTCTATTCAAAATACGGTGGTACTGAAATAAAATTTGAAGGCGTAGAGTATTTAATTCTCTCAAGTAGAGATATTCTCGCAAAGTTAGGTAAATAAGAGGAGTATTCAATGGCTAAAAAAAAGTTAGTTTTTAATGAAGCTGCAAGGAAAGGCCTTGAAGCAGGTGTAAACAAATTAGCAGATGTTGTTAAAGTTACACTTGGCCCTAAAGGTAGAAATGTAGTTTTAGAAAAAAAATGGGGTGCACCAACTATCACTAATGATGGTGTAACAATTGCAAAAGAAGTTGATTTAGAAGATCCTTTTGAAAACATGGGTGCACAATTAGCAAAAGAAGTTGCGTCTAAAACAAATGACGTTGCTGGTGATGGAACAACAACTGCAACAGTTTTAGCTCAATCAATGGTTAACGAAGGAATGAAAAATGTTGCTTCAGGTGTAAACCCAATGGAAGTTAAAAGAGGAATGTTAGAAGCTTCAAAAGCTGTAACAGACTTTATCGCAGGTTTTTCAAAATCTATCGGAGGCAAAGATGAAATTGCACAAGTTGCATCTATCTCTGCTGCAGATACTGAAATAGGAGAAACTATTGCAGAAGCGATGGACAAAGTTGGTAAAGATGGAGTAATAACTGTTGAAGAAGGTCAAACCTTTGGAATGGAACTAGAGTTTACTGATGGTATGCAATTTGATAAAGGGTTTATTTCACCATACTTTGTTACCGATGCAGAACGTCAAGAAGCTGTATTAGAAAGTCCATATATTTTGATTGTTAATTCTAAAATAACTGCAGTTAACGATCTTCTACCTTTACTTGAAAAAGTGATGAATTCAGGAAGACCACTACTTATTCTTGCAGAAGATGTTGAAGGGGAAGCTCTTGCTACTTTAGTAGTAAATAAATTAAGAGGTACCTTCACTTCTGTTGCAGTAAAAGCACCAGGTTTTGGTGAAAGAAGAAAAGCTATGTTGCAAGACATTGCAATTCTTACCGGTGGTGAAGTCATTTCAGAAGAACTTGGATTAAAAACTGAAAACACTACAGTAGATATGCTTGGAGAGGCAGCAAGAGTAGTTGTTAAAAAAGATAATACTACAATCGTTGATGGAAAAGGTAAAAAAGCTGACGTTGACGGTAGAGTGAAACAAATTCAAGCTGAAATTGAAGATTCTGACTCAGACTGGGATAAAGAAAAACTTCAAGAGAGATTAGCTAAGTTATCTGGTGGAGTAGCTGTTGTCAAAGTTGGAGCAGCAACTGAAACTGAACTTAAAGAGAAAAAAATGAGAATTGAAGATGCTTTAGCTGCAACAAGAGCTGCAGTTGAAGAAGGAATTGTTGCTGGAGGAGGAGTTACTTTAATTAGGGCTCAAGCTTCTATAGACAAATTAACAGGTGGAACTGAAGGCGAAATTATTGGAAGAAATATCGTTAAGAAAGCGCTTGAGTCACCACTTAGACAAATCGCTATTAATGCTGGTTACGAAGGCGGCGTTATGGTTGAAAAAGTTAGAGCTGAGAAAGGTAATGTCGGATTAAATGCTGCTAATGGAGAAATAGTAGATCTAGTAAAAGCCGGTGTTATTGATCCTGCTAAAGTGACTAGATCAACCGTTCAAAATGCAACATCAATTGCTTCATTAGTACTTACAACTGAAGCTTTGATTGCAGAAGAGCCTGAACCAGAACCAGCTATGCCAGGCGGCGGAATGGGTGGCATGGATGGTATGATGTAACATTACATCATAGTTTTTTAAAAAAGAGTGGACATTGCTCCACTCTTTTTTTATAGTGGTCAAATATTATGAAAAGTATTCGTGGAGCAATTGCTGTTGTAGAAAATAATTATGAAGAAATCATTGACTCATCAAAATTATTAATTAATTCAATTCTTGAACAAAATAAAATTTTTGAAGATGATATTATAAATGTAATTTTCACAGTAACAAATGATTTAACTAAAGCATTTCCAGCAAAAGCATTTAGAGAACTTGGAATGAATTCTGTTTCTGCAATAGATACTTCGGCCCCATCGATAGAAAATGATTTACCTGGTTGTATCAGAATTATGATGAATGTATCAAAAAATCTTGAAGAAGTAAGACATGTTTATTTAAAAGAAGCAGCTAACTTAAGAAAGGATAGATAAAAAATATATTTGCAAAATTTTTTATTATGCTACCATCACATCTAATGAAAACAATGAACACATTTTTTTACTTTAGCGAGCACATATAAGCTGCCCTAAAGTAACGTGTTTGAAATCGGGCAAAAGCCCGATTTTTTTTTAGGAGGATAATTTGATAGTAGTAATGAAACAAGGTTCAACTGAAAATGATATAGAGATAGTTAAACAGAAAGCAATTCAACAAGGCCATGAACCTTTAGTAATTAATGGCGTTGAAAGAAGTGTCGTAGCTGTTAGTGGAAATGTAAATGATGATCATAGGGCAGTCATGAAATTACTTCCAAACGTAAGCAATGTAATCCCAGTAGGTAAACCTTACAAGCTAGCCAGTAAAAACTACAAGAAAGAAAATACAGTAATAAGAATTAATGATTTAGAAATTGGAGGCACAGGATTAGCACTGATTGCAGGACCTGATAGTGCCGAAAGTCAAGAACAAACTATCGAGACTGCTCTTGCAGCTAAGGAAGTTGGTTCAAATGGACTAAGAGGCGGGGCATTTAAACCACGTACTTCTCCATATAGTTTTCAAGGGCTAGGTGAAGACGGTTTAAAAATGTTGCGAGAGGCTGCTGACTTAACTGGGTTGCCATTATTTAGCGAAATTATGGATGCACAGCATTTATCAATGATGGAACAATACGTGGATGTTTTACAAGTTGGTGCTAGAAATATGCAAAACTTTAAACTACTAGAAGCAGTAGGTGAGTCGTCTTTACCGGTACTACTAAAAAGAGGTATGTCAGCAACAATTGAAGAGTTGCTACTTGCCAGTGAATATATACTTGCAAGAGGTAACGAGAATGTCATGTTGTGTGAAAGAGGCATTAGAACTTATGAAACAGCAACAAGAAATACTTTTGATATCAACGCTATACCTTATTTAAAACAAAATAGCCATTTACCGGTTATAGCAGACCCTAGCCATGCAACTGGAGACAATACGCTTGTAGAACCTGTTGCACTAGCTGCAATTGCTGCAGGAGCTGACGGTTTACTCATAGAAATTCATCCAAGACCAGACGAAGCTTTATGTGATGGTCCACAAGCTTTGCTACCTAGTGAATTAAAACAATTAATTGATAAAGCAAAAATTGTTGCTAAAGCAGTAGGTAGGTCATTATAAATGATAAGCAAAGTTCATATAGTTGGTTTAGGTATGATGGGCACGAATTTTGCTTTAAAACTAGTTAATAGAGGAGTTCAGGTAAGTGGTGAAGACCTTTTTTATGAAAATTTAGAACGAGCAAAAAAATTAGGAGCTATAAATTTAGATCATAATATAGAGACATTCTATGATGTCGTTGTACTTGCAATGCCAATTGGTGAAATTTTTAAATTTCTTGATAAAGAAATAAACTACAAAACTAAATTAATAAT
>JAQCEB010000054.1 GCA_027729925.1 Actinomycetota bacterium | reverse complement strand
CCTGTAACCTTGGTGCAAAGATCAGCTGAAGCAAGAGCTACTGCTTCTGGTATATCTGTTGAAGATGTCTTAAATTCCTGGCTTGGTGGTGAAAGTGTAACTACCTCAACACCTAAAGAAGAAGCACCTGTTGAAGAAGTAGTTACAACTGTTGAAGAGGCTAAAGAAGAAGCACCTGTTGAAGAAGTAGTTACAACTGTTGAAGAGGTTGTGAAATTAAAAGAGGAAAGCTCATTAACTTTTATCTTGAGCGTTGTCTTTGTTGGATTGTTTACGTATTTTTTTGGTTTCTTAACTACAGGGAATCAGGCTACTGCACTTGTAGAAGAGTCTTTAAATAACACTATCGAAATTTCTAACGAGGTATATGTTGGTGCACAAATATATAGTGAACTTAATTGCCAATCATGCCACACACAAAATGTAAGAGCTTTGATTCCAGATACTCAAAATGGAAAAGTACTAAGAAATAAGTATGCAAGTGAAGCTGTATTAAAGAATGTGGGAAATATTAGATTAGGTCCAGATCTATCAACAAACGCTACTCGAGAACCAACAAATAACAGACAGTGGCTTACTAGATACTTAAATGATGCAACATCTGTTAATAGAGATATTCCACATCCAAAATATAATTTTCTGCAAGATCAAGATATGGATTATCTTGTTACGTATTTATTATCTTTAGGGGAAATAAATGAGTGACTTATTAAATAAAGTAGCTGAATTACTAAAAGCACCTGTAACCTTGGTGCAAAGATCAGCTGAAGCAAGAGCTACTGCTTCTGGTGTATCTGTTGAAGATGTCTTAAATTCCTGGCTTGGTGGTGAAAGTGTAACTAGCTCAACACCTAAAGAAGAAGCACCTGTTGAAGAAGTAGTTACAACTGTTGAAGAGGCTAAAGAAGAAGCACCTGTTGAAGAAGTAGTTGTAGAAAAAGTAATTAAAAAAGAATCTGTAGCAGCTGTTGTGAGCAAGCAAATTAAAACTACTACCGCATTAATAAATGAAACTATGAATATAAAGGTAAACCCTGACGTTTCCCTTCCTAAATGGCTAAATTTTAGTTTTATAATAATTCCTGTTTTTATACTCATTGGATTAATTACAACTTCTAATACTCAAGCGTGCGGAGAAAGAGGGTTACTAGATATTGATAGAAAATCACAGACTTCAGTTAACTGTGATGGCTCTCCATTTGAAGGTAAAGGTGTTGCTGCAACTAACACTATTAACTATGTTGCATTGGGTCAAGAAATTTACTCAGGAGCAGCTGCTTGTGCAGGTTGCCACGGAGGTGGAGGTGGAGGTGGTGTTGGACCAGCTTTTATAGGTGGTGCATTATATAGAACATTTCCATCTTGTGCAGATCATGTCAAATGGATACAGCTGGGTTCTGCTGATTGGCAAGCTGAAGTAGGACCTACCTACGGAGCTGAAGAGAAAGTTTCAATTGGTGGAATGCCTGGTTTTCAAGGTAAGCTATCTGAAGATGAACTCAATGCTGTTGTAGTGTTTGAAAGAGTAGTATTTGGCGGTGGGCAGTTGGAAGAAGTTCTAACTGATTGTGGTTTAATTGAATCTGAAGAAGATTCGATTGAAGCTATTGAAGCAGCACCTTAATGAAAAAGACTCCTCTACTTTATATATTTGCCTTTATTGATGGACTTTCTGTTGCTGCAGGATCATTATTTGGATATATCAATCCAAAATTTTTATCTGATATTTTTGGTGCTAATTTTACTGCAAATGATTTAACGTGGTTCAAATTTGTACTTCTTCCTGGTTTTTCAATTAATATTTTATATTTATTTTTTGCAGTAACAAGAAACAGACCAGCTATATTTTTATCAAATATTCTAAGAATTATTACGACAGTAGGATTTTTTCTTATGTGGAGGGATTCAGAAATTATCAGAACGCTTCTTAATTTTATGATTATTCACCACATTTTCTTTACTTCTGTCACTTTCTCTTTGTACTTCAAAAAAAGTAATAAAACTGAAACTAAAAATTTAAAACCTGTTGAAGAACCTGAAAAAAATCTAACAGAAAACTAGTTTGTTTCTTTTTAAAACTTAATTATTATTTTTTTATGCTTCCAGTTATCTATATTCATCTTGCCCTAGTTTTTATTAGTGTGCTGATGTTCTATGTGGTTTTATAAACTTGACAAAAAAGAATTCTCAAAAAAGAATTGTTGGTTGGAGAGAGTACGTAACTTTAACAGAGTTAAATGTTGAAAACGTAGTTGCAAAAATTGATACTGGAGCAAATTTATCATCAATTCATGCATCTGATATTAGGATAAGTTCAAAGGAAAAAATCAAATACGTCACTTTTAAAATAAAAAAAAATAAGAACACTTTAAGGAAAGTTACTTATAAACTTCATGGTTTTAAGAAAATAAAAAGCTCAGATGGAGTAGTTGAGAAAAGACCTGTTATAAAAACTCCTATTATTTTAGATGGCATAAGAAAAAATATTGAGCTGACGCTAACTGATAGGAAAACAATGGATTATACAATGCTTATTGGCAGAAAAGCATTAGGTCGAAGATGGATG
>JAQCEB010000020.1 GCA_027729925.1 Actinomycetota bacterium | reverse complement strand
CAATTAACTATCTTACTTCCTGAAAATTATAAATATGAGGGTAAAGTTGCTTATTTACAAACTGGTGATGTAATGTCAACTGAACAACTTCTAGAGTTTCTTCTTGTTTATTCTGCAAATGATGCAGCTTACGCCGCAGCATTGCAAGTATCAAATTCAGTTGATGAATTTGTTTATCTAATGAATTTAAGAGCAAAACAATTAGGTATGCAAAATACTAGTTTTTCTAATCCAGAAGGTTTAGATGATAACAATCACTTTACAACACTTAGTGATTTATTAAAACTTTCAATTTATATTATTGAAAAAACAACGTTAATTGACATAACTAGTAAAAGCTCATTTCTTTACGAAATAGAAGATAATATTGAAACTTACTATACAACAAATATGTTATTGAAAAAAGGGTATGTAGGGCTTAAGACTGGATGGACTACGAATGCTGGATTAACATTTATAGGTTTAAAATCAATTAATGATAGGAGTATATTAACTATTGTTAATCGATCTAATGTTAATGAAGAAAAAACAAAACACTTTGATGATACAGAAATATTATTTGAGACTTCAGTACAAAATTTTGGAATTCAAATATTATTAAAAAATGGTGAACCACTTTATTTACAAAGAATTCCAGAGCAATCCTATCTTTTTTATATAAAACAGGATTGGATTAAATTTGGTGAACTAAAAAATATTCCTAAAATCAACTTTCGTTTAAATGGTAATCAGAATATAGAATTTTCTATATCTGATGAAATATCAAATAATATGTATATTGATAAAAAATCTGTTTCTGTTAAATATAATTTTTTTAAGTCAAACTTGATTTCAAAATTAATTAATAAATAAATGTCTGTATTAGTTTTTACATGTAGTCTTTTGTTATGAAGAAAAATATAGATGTTGAAGTAACCGGTATTCGATTAGAGGATGAAACTGATACTCCAATTATGTTACTACTTGATCCAGTGACTAATCGCATACTTCCACTATGGATTGGTACAATTGAGGCAGTTTCAATTGCTTATGCTCAGGAAGGCATAGTTCACCCAAGACCTCAAACTCATGATTTGCTTATTAATATAATTGAAACACTTAATGCTAGTATTACAGAAGTTTGTATAGTTGATTTACAAGACAAAACTTATTTTGCAGAAATAAAAATTATTAATCTCGATGGTGAAGTTACACTTTCTGCTAGACCTAGTGATGCAATAGCGTTAGCACTTAGATCAAATTCTAAAATTTGTGTTGATAGTAATATATTTTATAATAATTCAATTGAGCTTTACAGTGAAAATACCCAGGAAATTCAGGAGTTCCAATCATTTATTAATAATATTTCACCTGACGATTTTTTGTAAAACCTTGATTTAATATATAACTATAGTAAATTTAAATTATGCAACAGGGTTACACAGGTCCAGAAGTATGTAAAATTACTGGAATTTCATATAGACAATTAGATCATTGGACTACTACTAATCTTATATCAGCATCTTTAAGGAACATTAAAGGTTCAGGTTATCACAGAATATATTCTTTTAATGATATTATTCTTGTTAAACTGGTTAATAAATTAAGATCTGCTGGTATCAGCTTGCAAAAGATAAGATTAGCACTTAAAAATGTAAATAAAATTTTAGGGTCTAAAAAAAGTATTTCTGACGTATCAATTTTTTCTGATGGATCTTCAATTTTTGTCGTTACTGAAAGCGACCAAATGGTTGATTTACTCAAGAGGGGACAAGCAGTTTTTGGTATTTCTCTAGGTCCAGTTCATACAGAAACTCAAGCAGAAGTATTTTCTTTATATCCAGAAAAAATAGCTACTGCAAATAAATGAAATTTGCACATCATTCTGAAAAACTTTTTGCTGAACACTTAGATTTATTTAATATTCATTGGTTGTATGAACCTACTAGCTTTCCTTTAAAGTGGGGTAGTGGTTCAATAAAAATGATGTTTACACCAGATTTTTATTTGCCTGATTTAAATATATATATTGAAATTACAACTATGAATCAAAAATTAATTACTAAAAAACAAAAAAAAGTTAAATTGTGTAAGAAGCTTTATCCTCAATTTAACTTTAAATTAATTAATGAAAAAGAGTTTATATCTATTTTAGAGCAAAACCGAATCAGTTTATTTAAAGAAGCTATCGCTAGCTGAATACTTAAGCAATTCATCTGAGTTTTTAACATTTAACATTTTTGCAATTTTTAACTCTTGCATTATTGATGTATTGCTCATTAATCTATTGTCAGTATTTAAGTAAACATTAAAACCAAGATCAACAAGTATTTTGATAGGATGTTCTTCATAATTTTTATACATATTTGTATGAATATTAGAAGTTATACAAACTTCTAATGGTATTTGGTCTTCTAGTATTTTTGATGCCGTTTTTCCTAACTTATTGGTTTGTGAATCTACATCTTCAATTATCCTAACGCCATGTCCAATTCTTTGAGCGCCATTATCAAGGGCATCTTGAATTGAATTAACTCCATCACCTTCACCAGCATGAATAGTAATGTTAATATTTGCTTCTTTTACCTTTAAAAAGGATCTTTTAAAATATTTTGGTGAATATCCTTTCTCAGGACCAGCAATATCAAATCCTATGATATTATCTTTTTCTTTTATAGCTAGTTCTGAAACGAGATTTACATTTTCTAAATCATGTCTCATGCCACATAGGATAATTCCTGAAAAAATACCTAACTCTTTTTCAGCAAGTTTAAAACCTGAGTTTATAGCTTTTATGACATTCTCTGGTGATAAAGAATCATTTACTGAGTAAAATGGGGCATATCTACATTCGTAATAATTAATTCCATCAGTGTGCATATCAACAGCAGCTTCATAAGAGATTCTCTCAATATTTTCAAAAGATTGCATTAACGCTATGGTATGCGTAAAAGCTTCAAGATATTCTTCTAGTGAATTACTTTGAGATCTATTAAAGAATTGTGAAACATCTTCACAGTCGAGTAAAGGCCTATAATTTAACTTTTTAGCTAACTCAAATGCTGTTAGGGGTCTCAAACCACCATCCAAGTGGTCATGTAACACCATACTATACATAACGCAACATAATATATATTATAGGACAAACATTAAGTATTGCTAAATTCATCAATGATGCTCTCCTTATGAGTTAATGGTAACCAATGATCTGCGTTTTTTACTTCTTTAATGGTTATATTTGTTCCTGAAGATTTCAATCTATTAATCATCTTATCATTTAATTTCACTGCAGCATCTAATTGACCAAATAAAAAAGTAATTTCTAAGTCGAGTTTCTTCCTCCATTTACTTGAGATTTCTAAATTCAAGTCAATATTTGAATACCAAGATATTGCTTGCTTTAATCCTCCTTTAAAATGGTTAATTAATGATTCGATGTTTACATCATGAAGTTTGCTATCAGAGTTATAAGATGAAAATAGATTTTTTAACGACAAATCTAATAAGTTGTAGTCAATTTTTGGAGTAATTCTGTATGCAGACCTAAAAAATAAGTCTAGATCTTTCATTATTAGACTATTTGCATGTACAGGATCTTGAAATGTACTTATATAGTGCTTACCTTTATCAAAAATTAGTTTATTATAAACTTTTGATGAAGGAAATTCGGTACCACCACATACAGAAACTAGTTTATTAATTTTTACATTTCCTCTTGAAGCTACAGACCAAGCAACTATTGAACCCCAGTCATGCCCAACAATTGCAAGGTTATTATTTAACTTAAGTTTATCTATTAACCTTTCTATATCTGATGATAAGTTTTCAATATTAAAATTAGTAAGAATTGAATTTTCAGTGGATGACAGAGGGTACCCTCTTTGTTCAACAATTGTAACTCTTGCTATTTTTTTTAATTCGTGTTTAATATTGTTCCAAAAAAACATATTAGATGGAAAACCATGTAATAAAAGTATATCTCTACCTTCTCCTTCAGTAGAGTAAGATATTTCAAAATCATCTAATTGCAATTTGTCTATCATAGAATTTTATTTTTCCTTAAAATAACAATACATAAACATATAGCAAAAAATAACCACTGTAAAGCGTAACTTAAATGCGGAGCATCGAAAGGTTTCTGTAAATCAATGCACTCTACCCCACTCCCACAACCTTCAGTTAGTGTAAGGTAATAATCAGGTAGTACTATGTTTTCTTCATTTTCTATAAATTCTTTATCGATTCTAAATAAATATTCTGAATTAGATATATCATCTTGTCCAAGAGTTTGTTTATCATATTCAGTAAGACGTCCAGTAAAAGAAATTTCTTGATATGTAAATGTTTTAGTTACATTTTTATCCAATGGAATCCAACCATTGTTAACTAATAAATATTGATTACTATAAATTTCTTTATATAAAGTGATTAAATTATAACCATTTTGACCATTGTTTACTCTTGAACGTAAATACCAAACTCTTATTGGTGTTAAATTATTATTATCTGTAATTTCAACAGAATTAAATTCGAAAATGGTATCACTATTATTTAAATAAAGTTGTGAAATATTGATTGGCGTTGGTTGGTAAGTATTTTCAAACTTATCTAATGCAACTTTGTCATTTTGATAACTAGTA
This sequence comes from Actinomycetota bacterium, assembly GCA_027729925.1. Taxonomy (GTDB): domain Bacteria; phylum Actinomycetota; class Acidimicrobiia; order Actinomarinales; family Actinomarinaceae; genus Actinomarina. Next base: position 10,134 of record JAQCEB010000020.1, on the reverse strand, counting down.
TATTGCCAGAAAGAAAGAAAAATAAAGAATAGAACTACACAAAATCCAAAATAAAATAATACCTTATGAGGAAGCTTACTTAATTTTTCCATGAAGTATCTCCCCTTCTTTTGTCTCCGTATGAAAAAAGATTATTATACATTCCTGAAACACATACTCCACCAAAATACATATCGTAAATATCAGTAATATCGAAGTCTACATCACTAACATCTAATGAGCCAGGTTCACCTCTAACTGTGCCGTCACCATTTACGTGAAATCTAGGTTCGTCAATAGCTTTTCTCCAGTCTTTACTTATTGAATAATTTAATAAAACTTGTGCTAAGGCTGTACTAATTCTGTCTGCTCCAGGAGACCCAATAGTTGAAATTCCATTTTCAGATTCAATAATCATTGGACTCATGTTTGATATTAGTCTATCTTCTTTTGTGTCTCCTAAGAAGCCTTGTGGGTTCAATTCAATTTCACCAAGAGAGTTATTGAAATACATACCTGTATTAGGACATAAGATACCTGAACCGTACCCACTTGAAAATGTTATAGAGAAGTGATTGTTCAATTCATCCGAAGTGTTAATTTGAATTGTAGAAGAAGATTTAGACATATTTAAGATTTCTTGATTTATAAAAGTTTTTCTGTCTCCAAAAAATTCATAATTCCCTTTTCTTGATTCATAAACTTCTTTCAAAGGCTGAATATTTTTACCTTTACTAAGCTCTTCTAGATATTTTAAAACCATCAATCCTCCAATTGATGGACCAGAATGGCCAATTAGTTTTAAATTTCTGTAATTAAAATTAAATTTACTATCTTCAATTAATTTATAATTTGAAAAATCGTCTGAGGTGGCATGACCACCCTCATCTTTAACAGTCTTTAATATCTCATTAGAAATATCACCAAAATAAAAATCATTAAAACCTTCATTGGCTAAATGTTCAAGTGAATCACTTAATTTGACTAACTTTACTATTCCGTTATTTAGATCATGAGAAACATTTTCTAAAATATTTTTTGAAAAATAGTGCCACATAAACAATGGTTCTAATGAGTGCTTAAAGTAATCTTTTGTAGGTTGTGTTAATCTAAAACCCTTTTTAGCTATATTGATAGGAAATTCTAATAGTTTATCTAAAGGTAGAGAAGCATAATTTTTATAAATAAAATCTAAAATTTTAAAAATACCCGGGATTGCAAAAGTATTAGCACCTTTGCATGTCTCAACATACCCTCCGTAAGTCAATATTATTCTATGTTCTTCATGGTCATTACCTTTAAAATTTTTAGGAGATACAAAGTAACCATCAATTGTATGTGCTTTATTAGTTTTACCATCGTAAAAAGATAAAAGACCTGAAGATGTTGGTGCAATAACTCCTAAATCTGTCACCATTGATGTTATAATGCTCGTTATCATTATATCTGCGGCATTAGGGTATAAATCTACGATTGCTTCTGCTGCTTTAGAACTATATTCTGCTGTACTTGATAAAGAAACTTTCATTAAAACATTGTAGTTTAATAAACTCTTATGCAAAAATGTTATATGAAACAAGATGTAGTTAAATTTGATAACAATATTTACCAAATTGATGTTTTCATGGAAAATAAATCAGGAAGAATGTCTTGTTACTATATAGATTCTTCAAATCCAATCTTAATAGAAGTTGGACCATCAAATTCTTTTCCCTATTTGATATCAAGCTTAAAGAGTCTCGGAATAAATGAAGTAAAAAGATCTGCAATGACACATTTGCATTTAGATCATATCGGTGGCATTGGTCACTTAGTAGAAAAATATAAAAAACATTTTGTATATATTCATGAGTTAGGTTTAAAACATTTACCTAATCCAGAAAAATTGTGGAAAGCAGTTTCAGATATATATACAGAAGAATGGTTGATTGAAAATTGGGGAAAAATAAAACCTACTCCAATTGATAGAATCAAAACATTAAATGATAATCAATTCTTAGACTTAGGAAATAAGAGGAAATTAATAGCTTTTCATGATCCAGGACATGCAAAACATCACTATTCTTTTTATGATGAATTATCAAAAACACTGTTTATTGGAGATACTTTAGGGTTAATTTATCCTCATGGAAATTTTGTACAACCTAATCTTCCGCCACCAGATTTTGATAAAGAGATACTATTCAATACACTTGAAAAATTTGAAAAATTAGATTTAGAATACCTAGCGCTAGCACATTTCGGTATTCATAAAAATCCATATCAGTTAATAAATAGTGCAAAAGAAAGTATAGAAATTTGGATTAATTTTATAAAAAATTTACCAGATATTTCAAATTCTGAAGCTGGTTCAATAATGGAAAAATGGATACGTACAAACTATGAAATATTAGAAGTTGATGCTGAAACTATTAAAAATTACACTAGTAATGTAAATTTTGAGATGCAGGTTTCTGGAATTCGTAATTATTTATTAAAAATGAAAAACCCCTAGTTTCCTAGGGGCTCTTCATTAAAAGTCGGCAGTGTCCTACTCTCCCAAGGGGTTGCCCCCCAAGTACCATCGGCGCTAATGGGCTTAACTTCCGTGTTCGGAATGGGAACGGGTGTATCTCCATTGCTATCACCACCGTAAAATTGGTTCTAAAAATTCTATAGCAAGCGCGTTTACGCCGTCTTCAGTTCAAGCCCTCGACTTATTAGTATCAGTCAGCTGCATACATTACTGTACTTACACTTCTGACCTATCAACCTCATGTTATATAAGGAGTCTTACCCGGTTAATCCGGTGAGAGTTCTTATCTTAGAAGGGGCTTCGCACTTAGATGCTTTCAGCGCTTATCCTTTCCAAACGTAGCTAACCAGCCGTGCTCTTGGCAGAACAACTGGCACACCAGCGGTTTGTTCATCCCGGTCCTCTCGTACTAGGGACAACTTTCTTCAAAACTCTTGCGTGCGCGACGGATAGGGACCGAACTGTCTCACGACGTTCTGAACCCAGCTCGCGTTCCTCTTTAATAGGCGAACAGCCTAACCCTTGGGACCTGCTCCAGCCCCAGGATGAGAAGAGCCGACATCGAGGTGCCAAACACCCCCGTCGATTTGGACTCTTGGGGGGTATAAGCCTGTTATCCCCGGAGTACCTTTTAGCCGATGAGCCATGGCGCACCCACATGCAACCATGGGATCACTAGTTCCTACTTTCGTACCTGCTTCACTTGTATGTGTCACAGTCAAGCCACCTTTTGCACTTACACTCAATGCGTGATTGCCGTCCACGCTGAGGTGACCTTAGAGCGCCTCCGTTACTTTTTCGGAGGCCACCGCCCCAGTGAAACTGCCTACCAGACAATGTCCCTGATCCGGATTACGGATCTAGGTTAGAAGCTCAATATGAAGAAAGTGGTATCTCAAGGATGACTCCACAACCACTAGCGTAGTTGCTTCAAAGTCTCCCACTTATCCTGCATACTGCACACCAAACATCAATATCAAGTTGCAGTAAAGGTTCCGGGGTCTTTCCGTCCTGTCGCGCATAGTGAGCATCTTTACTCACATTGCAATTTCGCCGAGTCTCTGGTTGAGACAGTACTCAAATCGTTACACCATTCGTGCAGGTCGGAACTTACCCGACAAGGAATTTCGCTACCTTAGGACCGTTATAGTTACGGCCGCCGTTTACTGGGGCTTAATTTCAAAGCTTCGCCGAAGCTAACCTCTCCACTTAACCTTCCAGCACCGGGCAGGTGTCAGAGGGTATACGTTGTATATAAACTTTGCACCCTCCTGTGTTTTTGATAAACAGTCGCTTGAGTCTGATCACTGCGGCCTGTTCAAGCTCTTAAAGTTAATTAATCACTTTACTTAGGCGTTCCTTCTCCCGAAGTTACGGAACTATTTTGCCGAGTTCCTTAACCAGAGTTCTCTCGCTCGCCTTAGTATTCTCTACTTGTCCACCTGTGTCGGTTTGGGGTACGGGCACTAAAAAAACTAACTAGAAGTTTTTCTTGGAAGTATGGAATTAATGACTTCGCCTAAAAGCGGCTCGGCATCGTGTCTCAGGTGTAAAGTTAACGGATTTACCTATTAACTACCCTACTCACTTACCCCAGGACAACCATCGCCTGGGATCATCTATCCTTCTCCGTCGCTCCATTGCTAATCTAAAAATATGTGGGTCGGTAGGCCCGAAGGCTTTCCTTAGCAACATATATTCGATTTGGGCGTTTATTTAGTGGTACAGAAATATCAATCTGTTATCCATCGACTACGTCTCTCGACCTCGCCTTAGGTCCCGACTAACCCTGGGCGGACGAACCTTCCCCAGGAACCCTTGGACATTCGGCGGAAGAGATTCTCACTCTTCCTTCGCTACTCATGCCTACATTCTCACTTGTATGGTCTCCACGACTAACTCTCGTTGCCGCTTCACTGCCCATACAACGCTCTCCTACCGATCCTACCTTCTGGATATAAATATCAGAATTAGTAGAATCCCATAGCTTCGGCTGTATGTTTAGCCCCGTTACATCTTCCGCGCGAGAACATTCGACCAGTGAGCTGTTACGCACTCTTTAAAGGAATGGCTGCTTCTAAGCCAACCTCCTGGCTGTCTGAACACTCTCACATCGTTTCACACTTAACATACAATTAGGGGCCTTAGCTGATGATCTGGGTTGTTTCCCTCTTGTCTATGGAGCTTATCCCCCATAGGCTCACTGCTATATTTAAACACTTTGGCATTCGGAGTTTGACTGAGTTCAGTAAGCTTGTTGGCCCCCTAGCTCAATCAGTGCTCTACCTCCAAAGCGCAACATATAACGCTGTCCCTAAAGACATTTCGGAGAGAACCAGCTATCACCAAGTTTGATTGGCCTTTCACCCCTATCCACAAGTCATCCCCTAATTTTGCAACATTAGTGGGTTCGGGCCTTCACGAAGTCTTACCTTCGCTTCACCCTGCTCATGGATAGATCACTTGGCTTCGGGTCTATTGCATACGACTAAACGCTCTATTAAAACTCGCTTTCGCTGCGGCTACGGAATTACTCCTTAACCTTGCCATATACAGATAACTCGTAGGCTCATTCTTCAAAAGGCAGGCAGTCAGGATATAAATATCCCTCCTACTGCTTGTAAGCTATTGGTTTCAGGTACTATTTCACTCCCCTCGCCGGGGTTCTTTTCACCTTTCCCTCACGGTACTTGTTCACTATCGGTCGCTGGTTGTACTTAGCCTTACGAGGTGGTCCTCGCAGATTCACAAGGAATATCCTCCTTGTTACTCGGGGTGGCCTTAATAAGTAAAAAGATTTTCGAATACGTGACTGTTACACACTATGGTTTAACTTTCCAGAAAATTTTTCTAATCTCTTTATTTGTAACTTATTGAAAGATCTGATGCTCTTTCAAAAGGACCCCACAACACCAAAAAAACAACGACATCAGTCTTGACATTAATTTGGTTTAGGCTCTTCCCGTTTCGCTCGCCGCTACTCAGGGAGTCGCTATTTGCTTTCCTTTCCTCTAGGTACTGAGATGTTTCACTTCCCCTAGTTCCCTCTACCTACCCTATATATTCAGGTAGGAGTAATTTATAATAATAAATTGGGTTTCCCCATTCGGACATCTACGGATCAAAGCTTGTTTGACAACTTCCCGTAGCTTTTCGCAGTCTTCCACGTCCTTCATCGGCTTCCAGCGCCAAGGCATCCACCAATAGCCCTTCGTAGCTTGAACTATATGAATACTTTGCAATTGCGCTTGCTATACAATTTTCAAAAAGCCAATTTGACTTCTTCACAGCTGAGTAATGTACTAGTCTTGTAGACAACCGACGATTGACCTTAGAACCGAAGTTCTATGCTCCTTAGAAAGGAGGTGATCCAGCCGCACGTTCCCGTACGGCTACCTTGTTACGACTTAGTCCCAGTTACCGACCCTACCTTCGACAGCTTCCTCCCTAAAAGGGTTGGACCACTGGCTTCGGGTATTGCCGACTTCCGTGACTTGACGGGCGGTGTGTACAAACCCCGAGAACGTATTCACCGCAACTTTGCTGATTTGCGATTACTAGCGACTCCAACTTCAAGGAGTCGAGTTGCAGACTCCTATCCGAACTGAGACAAGCTTTAAGAGATTTGCTCCACCTCGCGGTATTGCGACTCGTTGTACTTGCCATTGTAGCATGCGTGCAGCCCTGGACATAAGGGGCATGATGACTTGACGTCGTCCCCACCTTCCTCCGGTTTATCACCGGCAGTCTCCTATGAGTCCCCAACTAATGCTGGCAACATAGGATAGGGGTTGCGCTCGTTGCGGGACTTAACCCAACATCTCACGACACGAGCTGACGACAGCCATGCACCACCTGTATAGGGCGCTAATGCACACTATATCTCTATAGCTAGACCCTATATGTCAAGTCCAGGTAAGGTTCTACGGGTATCATCGAATTAAGCCGCATGCTCCGCCGCTTGTGCGGGGTCCCGTCAATTCCTTTGAGTTTTAGTCTTGCGACCGTACTCCCCAGGCGGGATACTTAACGCGTTAGCTACGACACAGAAACCGTCAATCCAGTTCCTACGTCTAGTATCCATCGTTTACAGCTAGGACTACCAGGGTATCTAATCCTGTTTGCTCCCCTAGCTTTCGCTCCTCAGCGTCGATAGCGGCCCAGTGAGCTGCCTTCGCAATTGGTGTTCCTCCGAATATCTACGCATTTCACCGCTACACTCGGAATTCCACTCACCTCTACCGTATCCTAGTCACAACAGTATCGATCGACATTTCAGGGTTGAGCCCTGAACTTTCACGACCGACTTGTTGAACCGCCTACGAGCTCTTTACGCCCAATAAATCCGGACAACGCTCGCCCCCTACGTATTACCGCGGCTGCTGGCACGTAGTTGGCCGGGGCTTCTTATGGAGGTACCGTCATTTTCTTCCCTCCTGAAAGTGGTTTACAAACCTAGATCCGTCATCCCACACGCGGTGTCGCTGTGTCAAGCTTTCGCTCATTGCACAATATTCCCTGCTGCAGCCTCCCGTAGGAGTCTGGGCCGTGTCTCAGTCCCAGTGTGGCTGATCGTCCTCTCAGACCAGCTATCCGTCGTTGCCTTGGTGAGCTATTACCTCACCAACTAGCTGATAGAACGCGAGCTCATCTTAGTTCGGCTGACCTTTCCTTTAAAACTCATGCGAGAAAAAAAGAATATCAGGTATTAATCCGAGTTTCCTCGGGCTATCCCTGTAACTAAGGTAGATTGCTCACGCGTTACTCACCCGTTCGCCGCTCAGTCATTTTCTGTAGTAAACTACAGAAAAGCTTCGCTCGACTTGCATGCATAAGGCGCACCGCCAGCGTTCGTCCTGAGCCAGGATCAAACTCTCCAACATAATCTTTGAATTTAAATCTGACCAAAGAATCAACATGGGTTTTACCCATTTCAACTTAATAAAAAGTTGAATCAACTTAATAAAAAGTTGACAAAAAAAGAGTGCTAGATATTTCTATCTGCACTACCGGCGTTTATACATTACTCAGTTGTCAAAAAGCCAATAATTTTCGTAATATTGAGAATAACACAACGTTGTTTAACGTGACATTATTTTTTATTTATTGTAAAAAATGTCCTTTTACCTAATTGAAGTGTTTTATTAATTAAATATTCAAAATTAATATCTAATAATTCAAATTTTTGATTATCAACTTTAAAACTTCCAGATTCGATTAATCTTCTTGCTTCAGAATTTGATTTTGTTAATTTAAGATCTGTTAAGAGTTTTGGTATATGGATAATTTCAATTTCATCAATTAAGTAATTATCAATATGATCGGGTAAACTTTTGTTAATAGTAATAGAATTAAATATTTTTTTAGCTTGATCAGCTTCACTTTCAGAGTAAATCTCCGATACTATATGATGACCTAGTTTTTTCTTAAATTCAAATGGATTAGTTTCATTTTCAGATTTCATTTTATCAATTTCCGATATATCAAAATCTGTTAGTAGTAAAAAGTAATCCCACATCGCTTCATCAGGGATACTCATAATTTGTCCGTATATGTTTTCTGGTTTGTCTGAAATTGAAATATAGTTACCTAAAGATTGTGACATTTTTTTTGTACCATCAGTACCTACAAGAAGTGGAAAAGTCATTGCTACTTGTGGTTGTAAGTTATAAAATTTCTGTATCTCTCTACCTAGCATGAGGTTCCATAATTGATCATGGCCCCCTATCTCTATATCAGCTTTTACTGCAACTGAATCATAACCTTGGAAAAGTGGATAAAAGAATTCCATTAAAGAAATTGGATTACCATTTTTGTATCTGATTGAAAAATCATCTCTTTCTAACATTTGAGCAAGAGTTGTTGAAGAAGCAAGATTAACCATTTCTACTGTAGAAATAGTTGATAACCAATCTTTATTTGATACAATTTCTAAATTATCTGAATTCAAAATATTTTTAATTATAGGTAAAACACCCTCAGTGTTTTTATTTACATTTGCTTCTTCAAGTTTATTTCTAGTTTCAGATTTTCCAGAAGGATCACCAACTTGTGCAGTAAATTCACCGAGTATCAAAATAGCAGTATGACCATAATCTTGAAATTTTTTGAGCATTCTTAAGATTGCATACCAACCTAGAGTTACGTCTGGTGCAGTAGGGTCAACGCCAAGCTTTACTCGTAATTTTTTGTTAGATTTTAAAAGTGATTCAAAATCTTCTTTAGGTGTGATTGCACTAGCTCTATCAATTAAGTATTTCATTTTAAAATTAAAGTAAATCGCCAGAGATGTTTATCTCCTCTTTTAGTATTTTTTCTTTTCATGGCAATAGCTCTTTCAACTGGATGAATTCTAGGACTTAAATTTAAAGAACCACTTAAAATATTTTCTGAGTCATTTATAAAATCAATACCTAATGATTTAGTAATATTTCCAGGACCAATTATTTTGTTATGCTTCATCTTTGTCTTACGTCTACTTTCAACATGTCTCTTGCCTAACAAAACTACTCCTGATTTTATAAGAATTGCCTCTCCAGAACCCTTTTTCCCAGCAAGCAAAAATAAACTTTTGTTAGTTCCATATGTTTTTAATACAGAAATATATGGAGGACCTAAGGTTAAAGAAGTGGGTATGTTCTTATATGAATTTAATAAAGATAAGTTATCTATATTTTTTTTTCCATATGCTTCAGTTTCAGTAATCATAATTTCGACAAATTTATTTTTATAATTAGTCGAAATCCTCATACCAAGAATATCAATGGCAGCTTTGTTAGCTGGTTGGGATAACAATTTCAGAACTCTGTTATTTAGTCCTTTTGTTTCCATGATTATCCTTTTTGATTTAGTTTAATACTAAAAGAATTTTCTAAAACTTCTGATATTTCAATTAAAAGATTATTAACTTCACTTTCAGTATATGTCTTATCGAAACTTCTAGTAATTATTCTTATTCCTAAATTTCTATTTTTATCTTTGGTAAAATCATCAAAAATAAATATCTCGTTCTCATTATCTTTTAAAATTTCAGTAGTTTTATTAATTAATTTACTTGCTTCAAATTCAATAGGAACTTTGAATGATAAGTCAAATTTTGCAAATGGATATTGTGACAATGGAGTGTATTTGTTACTAAACATATCTGTGTAATCAATATTTTCAAGATTAATTTGAGCTAAAAAGAGATTTTCATTAACATCGTATCTTTCAATTGATTTATATGATAACTGACCTAGGTAACCAATTTTCTTACCATTTAAGGTAATTAAAAATGATGCATTTTTATGGAATGCAGGTCTGTTAATTTTTTGCAACTCACTTTGAGGAAATAAAGACTTAACTACAGAAGCTAAATCATGAATATTTAAATCAATCATTGGAGAATTTATACTTTTATTAGATATTTTTGAAGGGATGATTATACCTAATGAATATGTTTGATTTGGAATGTCATCAAACTTTTTATGTTCAGAGTTATCAAAAATATTATTTAATTCAAAGTATTTTGCATGGTAACTATTGTTCTTAACATTTTGTATGTAAGAATTGATTAATGACGAAAATAAACTCGTTCTTAAATTTTCTTGTGTTTTATCTATTGGGTTCAATAAAGAAACGCTTTCTTTTTCTGGTGTAAA
>JAQCEB010000053.1 GCA_027729925.1 Actinomycetota bacterium | reverse complement strand
TTAATAAGATTTTTTATCCAAGTTGGATATATCTGGTTTACTTATGTAATTTATAGATATGACAAATAAACAATTCCCAAAAGAATTTATATTCGGTACAGCAGTTGCTTCATACCAAGTAGAAGGTGGTATTTATAACAATGACTGGACTCATTGGGAAAATAAAAAATCTACAGTTTGTGTTGAGCCATGTAATGAAGCCTGCAACCATTTTCAACTTTTGGATGAAGATGTTGAGTTACTTAAGTCTCTTGGTATAAGAGCATTTAGATTTTCAATTGAGTGGAGTAGAGTAGAACCAATACAAGGTGAGTTTGATCTTGAAGCGATAAATCATTATGTCAACAAAGCAAAAAAATTAATAAAAAACAATATAACACCAATTGTTACTTTCCATCACTTTACTTCACCTGAATGGACTATGTCAGAAGGTGTATGGGCATCCAAGAATATTGTTAATTGGTTTATTGCGTATGTAGAGCGTATGATGCAGGTCTTACCTCAAGAGATTACATATTTTAATACGATTAATGAACCAGGTATATTTTCTATGTTCGGATATTTTTCAAATCAAAAATTTCCTCCTGGAATTCAAAATGAAAAAATCTTCATAGAAGCTTCAAACAATATTATTAAAGCTCATCATGAATCTATGAAAATTATTAAAAAATATAATACGAATGCAAAAGTAGCAATGACGCACGCTTTACATGAATGGAACGATAGTGAACAAAGTGTTTTAAAACAATATATACGTTATCATCTCGAAGATAAATTTTTATATGCTTCAAAAGATGACGATTACATAGCTCTTCAAACTTATTCAATTAAACAAGCTAGCCCAAATCCTATTTTTAGAAGTATCGCATGGGTTCTTATCAAAGTTCCTTTTTTAAGAAATGTATTACTTCCTAAATTTTTAGATTATTTTTCTGGAAGAAATGATTATGTAACGCCTGGTGTAAGAACTACTAAAATGGGTTATGAATATAGACCACAAGCTGTTAAATATAACTTTCACCGAATACATAGTTTATATCCTGATAAGGAAATATTTGTTACAGAAAACGGTATTGCAACTGATAATGATCAAGAGCGAATTGAGTTTGTTAAAGATGTATTAAATGATGTATATGACTACAACAATGAACATGGAAAAATTATAGGGTATCTATATTGGTCTCTTTTGGATAATTTCGAATGGGATCTTGGATACAATATGAACTTTGGCTTAGTCGAAGTAGATAAAAATTCCTTTGAAAGAAAACCACATAAGTCTGCATTATGGTTCGGTGAAATTTCTCGAACTAACAATTTATCTATTTGATATAAAAAATTTAAACTAAAGTTATGTACATTATTGCAGGTTCAACAGGCACGACAGGATCAGCTATAGCTGATGAATTAGTTAAAACTAGCGATATACATTTAATTGGAAGAAATGAAGAAAAACTTAGAATTCAAGCAAAAGAACTTAATTGCGGTTTTACGCTATTAGATTTAAATGCAACAGTTGAACCTAGGTTGTTTACTGAAAACATTAACTCTGAAATAGAAATAAAAGGTCTTGTAAACTGCATCGGATCAATTTTACTAAAACCTTTACATGGAACCTCGACAGATGAATTTAATGATGTTATAAAAACAAATTTATTTTCTTCATATTATTTATTAGCTAGTTTTTCAAGAAGAATGAAAAATGGTTCATCAATATTTTTCTCCTCTGTGGCTGCTACAAAAGGCTTAGCAAATCATGAAGCTATTTCTGCCGCTAAAGCAGGTATTGAAGGATTTGTTCGTTCAGCTGCATCAACTTATGCTAAAGACAACTTAAGAGTAAATGCTATAGCACCGAGCATTATGCAATCTAATATGTCTGAAAAAATTCTTAGTACTGAATCAGCTATAGAAATATCAAAAAATATGCATCCTATAAGCAAAATTGGAGATGTAAATGATATACTTCCTGTTGTAAAATGGTTACTAAGTGATGACTCAAAGTGGGTTACTGGTCAAACCATACATGTAGACGGGGGTTTATCTACTGTTAAAACTAGATAAGGAGAATTATGTCAGATACAAAATATCTAAAAACTCATGAATGGTACAAAATAGAAGGAAACACAATAACTGTTGGCATATCTGATTTTGCACAAGGAGAACTTGGAGATATTGTATTTGTAACCTTACCTCAAGTTGGTGAAGAATTTTCTAAAGGTGATGCAATGGTTGAAGTGGAAGCTACTAAAACAGTTGCAGAAGCATATGCTCCAATGAATTGTAAGATTCTAGAGGTAAACTCGTCATTAGATGTTGAACCTGAGATTATAAACAATGATCCTGTAGGTCAAGGTTGGATGGTAAAAGCAGAAATCTTAGATTTAGATGATTCAGGAATGACATATTCTGAATACGAATCTTTTATTTCTTAATGTCAGATTTAAAAACAACCAAACTTTTTGAATATCACAATTCAAAAAATGCAAAAATAATTAATTTTGCAGGATGGTCTATGCCGTTTTCTTATGAAGGTACCCTAAAAGAACACAATGAAATAAGAAATAATTCAGGTTTTTTCGATGTTTCCCACATGGGGAGAATAGAACTAAAGTATGAACAAATTCAAGAAATAAGTTCTTTAATTTGTTCTGAAATTGTATCTTTGCCGGATGATAAGGCTTTATATACTATATTCACTCATGAAAACGGGAATGCAATAGATGATGTAATATTTTGGAAGTTTAAAAATAGATTTATTTTGATTTGCAATGCTAGTAATACACAAAAAATTGAAAAT
>JAQCEB010000052.1 GCA_027729925.1 Actinomycetota bacterium | reverse complement strand
AATATTGTATGGTTTGCTGAACGAAGCAAATGAAGCTCTGCCTTCCCAATCTTCAACAATGTAGGGATGGTCAACAGGGTAAGGTGGGGTAAGTAAGTTTAAGACTTCTTGGCTTAAAGTATTATAAGTTCTAGCATTTTGAATCTCTTGTCCAAAATTACCATTTAAATCGTATGCCATCATTTTTGCCCAAGCAAGTGGAAGATATGGTTCGTATTTATCAACTACATAATCGGGATTTAAAAATTGTAGGAAAAAATGCTCTAAAGAAAGTCTATTTTGTGGTCTAGATTCAATATAAGCATTTATACCATTTGTATAACTTATGAGATCTTGTTTAAACTCTGGAGATAAATTGTCATACTCTTCCTGTGCAACTCTACCAAAACCAAAAGTTCTAAATAATAGGTCTGCACCAATTCCTGGATCACCAATCAAGGATGCGAGTCTTCCAGTACTTAAGTGGCTCCAAAATTCCAACTGCCAAAATCTATCTTGTGCATGTACATAACCTTGTGCAAATAAAATGTCATCGATATTAGTTCCATATATATGTGGAATCCCACGTTCATCTCGTATTATTTCTATAAAATCATTGAGTGGCAGTCCAGAAACATCAACTTCGTGATCTGGAAGTGGCATTCTAAATATTACAACACCCGCTATGAGTACAATTACTTGGAGTGAAATGAGTATTATAAACAGCCACTTAAAAAATTTTTTCATATTAACTCAACAATTTTAGAGATTAGCAATATATTATGCTTTTAATTCGAATAATTTAATTTAAAGAATCAACAGAAGAGTCATTCAAAAATATTGTCTTATCATCGTTAATAATACTTGATATTAGTCCAGCTCTTAATCCACTTCCACATGATAGATAATTTTCTTTTAAGTTCAAAAACTCAGATGGCAGGGAGTGATTTTTATAAAAATGTCTTGATAGTGTGTCAAAAGAAAATTCTTCTTTAGAGGTTTTTTCATTATGTTCTCTAATATCATAAAATTTTTCTCCACGATATGTCTCTTTTGTAATTGTGTTAGTTTTTAGTTTCTTTACTGAAGATTGGGGAATGATGTATTTTATTTTTTCGATACCCACTCTGTAAAGAGCAAGCAATGTTTGGCTAATTTTATCACTAGCTAGTTGGGATTCTTCACTTTCATTAAATAAATTTTTTATGTTGAAATCATGAATGTCTTTATCCTCAAAAACTATCGCTATTGGAGTTTTATTATTTATTACCCAGCCAACATATGATGAAAACTTATTATTATTTGGAATCTTAATTGCGTTTTGAACTTTAAAATTTTTATCAACTGTTGCATCAATCAATATAAGACCTTCAAATACTTCAGTGTCAGTAGTGACTTTAGGTATTTCTATGTTAGAAATTAATTCAAAATCACCAAGATTAAAATCGTTTGTTGAACCAAAATAACTTGGATAAGCACCGAGCGAACTGATTAGATTTTGTTCAAATGTGATGTAATCATTCTCTATAAATAATGCATTATCAGTTTTTAGGCTTTCAATAGTTGGATAGTCTGGTAAGGGTTTATTGGTAACTCCACAAAAACTACCCTGCCCATGTGTTGGGTATACATAAACAGAGTCTTCGAATTCATGAAATTTATTTTTTGATTCAAACTGATGATGTGTCAAAGCACTAGTGTATTCTGGAGAAATTAAGTCTGTTCTTCCTACCCCGTTAGACGTAACTGAACCACCTGAAAATACAGCTAATACTTTTCCTTCTTTTTGTAGTAAATAAGAAACATGAGTAAATGTATGTCCAGGGGTTGGGAGTGAAGTTATTGTATAGCCCTCAACATTAATTGCAAAAGTACTATCTGCTAATTCAAAGTTGGAAGTCTTTAACGGCTCAGGAACAACATGGATTGAGTTGTGTATATTTAAAATTTCAAATGCACCGGTTAGATAATCATTATGAATATGTGTTTCCAAGACATGAGAAATGGGTTTAGATAAGAATGAAGAATAATTTAAAACTTTCCATGCATCTCGAGGTGGATCTATGGCAACAAGGGATTCGTTAAATTCAATAATGTAATAGTTATTACTATTTTCTACATTTTTAAATGTTTTAATTAAATCCATCAAGAAAAAGTTAATGTATCAAACCAATTAGATATCTCATCGACAGTGTTTTTATAAATAGTTAATGCTGCCTCTTCAGACTCATAAGAGCTTTGTGAAGGATCCACAAAAGAATTGTGTATCTTATTTTTTGCATTCGTAAAAATCGGACAAATCTCTTTTGCTGAGTCACAAACAGTCAATACATAATCAAAATATTGGTCAATAAACTCATCGACCAGTTTTGGATATTGTTGACTAATATCAATTCCCCGATCTTTCATCGCTTTAACTGCATAAGGATTAACCTGTGCCTCAGGCTTTGTTCCAGCAGAGTAAATTTCAAATTCTGGGTATTTTGTTTTTAATAGACCTTCCGCTATTTGAGATCTACATGTATTTCCGGTACAGATAACAATTATTTTCATAAATATTATTTTAGTTAACTCACTACTCTACTTCCATGGAATCAAATGCAGAAAAAGAATTAAAGTTTACTTCCATTATGGAAAAAGCAGTTCTTTATTTTCTCTACGTTTTATTTGGTGGGTTATTTATTTTTCTCGCTTGGTTTGAATCTCTAAAAGAAGCGCTTCCTCTAATTCCTGTAATGCTAATCACAATTCCACTTACAAAATGGGGTATGAAGTGGCAAAATGAACGCTATATTAGATCAGCTAAAAATCAAGACGACCTTGAAGAAGTTCTTTCTAAATTAA
>JAQCEB010000019.1 GCA_027729925.1 Actinomycetota bacterium | reverse complement strand
ATCCAGAACCAGATCCAATTTCAAGTACTACGCCAAAAGCATTAGGTATAATTTTTTTTCTTTGATGACCGACAGGATTTGTATTGCACGTATAGTTGATAATTTTTGGTAAAATATTTTTTTCATAAATATTTTTATTAAAAAGTCTTAAGACTGGTAAAAATAAAAAAATAAATAAATTAGAAATCGTTAATAGAACATATTTTTTCATTAATACCTAAGAAGAAATCGAGAATGACATTTTGGACATTTTGAAGCAAAAGTTATATATTCTTTAAACTTTGTCCGTTTCCAAGAGTGTTTGCATTTTATACATTTCATTAATTTTTATTATGTCCGCCTCTAGGTACACCGCCATATTTCATTCGTGTATCAGACATTTCAGCGACTTTAAAATCCCCATCTTTTAAGTAACAATCTAATACCTTTCCTAAATATAAAGTATGTGTACCTAAGTTTTGAGAATTAATTACTTTAAGTTCGAACCAAAGTACAGAATTGTTAAAAATAGGTACATTATTTGTTGTGAGTGTAATTGGTTCTTCATTTAAATATCCATCAGTGTATTTAGCTGGTTTTGAAAACTTAACAAATACTTTTGTATTATCAGAAGAAAAAAAATTGAGAGAAAAAAATCCATTTCTAGATATAAGGCTATGTGTCAAGCTCGTATTGTCAATTCCAACTCCAATTGTGACCGGATCCATGTTGAATTGTGATATCCAACTTGCAGTCATACCATTAAATTCTTGTTCATGATGAGATCCTACAATTGCAAGACCATTGGGAATTTTCCAAGTCGTAGTATTCAATAATTCAGGAGTTAATTCTGACATTATATATTTTCTTTTATGAACGCTATAGTCTCAAGATCCAATGGAAAAGTAACCGATAATTCTGTAACGTTAGATGATTTCCACACTTCTAATTTATCTAAAATTGAATTTTTAGAACCAACCATAGTTAAATCATCTAAAAGTTTATTAGGAAATATTTTTTCAGCTTCTAGTTTTTTACCTGAAAGAAATAGACTTTGAATCTGATGAGCTTCTTCTTCATATCCGTAATCACACATAAGATTAAAATAAAAATTTTTGTCTTTAGCACCCATTCCACCAACATAAAGTGTGTACATGCTTCTAGCGGGAATTAAGTATTCATCTACTTCATTTTCACTACAAATTTTTGCAAATACTGTTGCAACTATATTAAAAATATTGGATTTATTTTTAATTGAGGATTTAAGAAAACCTTTTTCTAAATATTTGTTAAATATTTTATCTCCGATATATGGTGAATACATAAAAGGAAGCCACCCATCAGCAAGTTCTGCAGCTAATTCTATATTCTTTGGTCCAATTGCAGCTAAGTAAATAGGAATATCTTTGCGTAATGGTTTTTCAATTAATTTTAAAGGTTTTCCTAATCCAGTAGTTTCTTCATTTTTATTTGGCAAAGTGTAATATTCACCCTGAAATTCAAGCGGTTCTTTTCTCTCTAATATTTTTTTAACAACTTCTATATATTCTCTAGTTTTCAAAAGTGGTTTACCATAAGGTACACCGTGCCAACCTTCAACAACTTGAGGACCTGATACACCTAAACCTAATCTAAAACGACCATTAGATAGTTTGTCTAGTGTTACTGCTGACATTGCAGTCATAGCAGGTGTGCGGGAAGGAATCTGCATAATTCCAGAACCTAATTCAATATTTTTAGTAATAGCTGAAAAATATGCAAGAGGAGTAATTGCATCATAACCATATGCTTCAGCAGTCCAAATACAAGATACACCAAGTTGATCTAATTTTTTGATTAAATTATGTTGATCAGATATATGTGGACCAAAATAACCAACATTTACACTTAAGTCCATTATTTAAGAATACTATATATTTAATTCAATAAAACGTGTGGGGGTTAATAGGGCATGCATATTAATATCATGATCATCTTTTGGAAGTTGATTAAAAATATATTCGTCAAATGTAACACCAATAAATAAAGAGTTTAAATAATTACTTAATAACATATCATAAATACCGCCTCCTCTGCCTAACCTTGTACCTGTTAAGTCGAATGCTAAACCGGGAATTAAAAATATATCTACTTCATCAATTTCAATAAATTTTTTAGGCTGTAGCACCCCGAAACTATTTCTAATAAAGGGCTTTTGTAGTTTGGAAATTTTTATATTTTTTTCAGAATCAATAAAGGTTGTACATAAAGTTTTAGGATTATTAATGTAATCTAAAATATTTGGTTCATTATATATAGAAATATATGCACATATAACTCTATTTTCCGTTAACTTATTTATTTTTTGAATTATATCTTTTTCGAAATTCTTTTTATTTATTTGTATAGATTTTAATGTTTCTCTAATTTCGCTTTTTTTATACATATTTTTACTTTATAAAGTTATTTTAATGTACACTATCAACATGCTTAAGAACAATCTTAGAACTTGGTTTAATTTACTCATTATGGCCATTTATACTATTCCGGTTGCTTATTCAATCTGGTTTGTTGGATTATTTAATAAATACACTTCTTTAAAATACTATATTGCACAAAGCTGGACAACCCCTTGGATGTGGGCAGCAAAATCTAAAATAACACTTATTAAAGGATTTGAATATAAAAAAAATCAACCATATGTTGTAATTTCTAATCACCTTTCTAACTTAGATCCAATGTTACAATTTAAATTTTTGAAAATTAAATGGGTATTTATGGCAAAAAAGGAAGTTTATAAACTTCCTTTTTTTAGAACTGCTGCCAAATCATTTAACTTTATAAAAGTTGATAGAAATAATAAAAATGACAGGGAAAGTATAAATCAACAAGCAAAAAAACTTTTTAAAAACGGATGGTCATTAATGGTCTACCCTCAAGGAACAAGAGCAAAAAGTGATAATTTTTTACCTTTTAAAAGCGGTGCATTTCATATTGCATTCGATAACCAAGTTCCAATACTACCAGTTGTAATTGCAGGTACTGGTGAAATCTGGCCAAGAGGTAGTAAATTTATGAAAAGTGGTAACGCTATAATTAAAACATTAGAACCAATTAATATTTCAGAGTATAAAAAAGAAGATATAGAAGATTTAGTAGCAGAAACTTTTAATAAAATGAAAACAACATATGAAGAAATTAAAAAATCTTTACAATAATTTAAATAAACTGAATATATGAATGTAATTATTGCTGCTTTATCAATTTTTATCTTAAGACTAATTGATCAAACACTAGGTACATTAAGACACTTATTTGTTGTAAGAGGTAAGCCATATATTGGAGGACTTTTAGGGTTTATAGAATCTGCAATATGGGTACTTGCAATTTCACAAGTCATACAAGAATTAAATGATCCAATTATAATTACAGGTTATGCCCTTGGGTTCGCTTCAGGAACTATTGTAGGATCTTATATTGAATCATCTATAGCAATTGGTGACGTTGTAGTAAGAATTTTTACTCCTAAGAATAAAAGTAAACCTGAAATGGCAAATAAGCTTCGTGAAAATGGTTATGGTGTTACTGAAATTTACGGTGAAGGCATGGAAGGTCAAGTAACAATAGCCTGGTGTGTAACACCTAGAAAAAAACTAAAAGAAGTTTTAAAAATAGTATCAGAATACAATCCAGATGCTTATGTTACTACTGAACCTACAAACCCAACTAAATTAACTTTAAATAGAAAGTAACTTAAATACCTTTTTCAAATTCATCTTCAAAAGATACTCTTTTACGGTTTTGATTTTTTGGTTTACTATCTCTTTTATCATTTCTAAAGTTTCTATTTTTAGAGTTGCCATTACCTTTAGAAGCAGCTTGTTCGTCCGAAACCTCTAAATCTTCAAGCAAAGACAAACTTATTTTTCCATTTTCAACTGAGTCAACTTTGACAATAAGCTTATCCCCAACTTTTACAACTGATTCTGGATTATTAACTCTTTTTGTTGAATGAAATTTAGAAACATGTAAAAGCCCATCCCTACCAGGTAAAATATTTATAAAAGCCCCATAGCTAGCAACACTAACTATTTCACCACTATATTCTTTTCCTACTTCTGCTTCTGGTGGATCAATAATCATCATTACCATTTCTCTAGCTTTTTCTAAAGCATCTTCTTCTGTTGAACCAAGAGTCAGCAAACCATCATCATCAATTTCAACAGAACAACCAGTTTCTTCTTCAATTTTCTTTATGTTTTTACCTTTAGGTCCGATTACTTCACCAATTTTATCTTTAGGAAGTTCTATTGAAACTAATTTAGGTGCATTACCTGATAAAGTTTTCCTTGGTTCTGATATTGTATCTTCCATTACATCAAGAATATGCTCGCGAGCAGTTTTAGCTTGTTGTAATGCAGATCGTAAAACATCTGAAGGTAAACCTTCTATTTTCATATCTAATTGAAGAGCAGTTATTACATTTCTTGTGCCAGCTACTTTAAAGTCCATATCTCCAAGTGCATCCTCAGCGCCTAATATGTCTGTTAAAGTTATAAAACTAGAACCATTAGACATTAAACCCATTGCAATACCAGCTACATGCTCTCTAATTGGAACACCTGCTGCCATCAAAGAAAGACTTGATGAACAAACAGAAGCTTGTGAAGTAGACCCATTAGAAGACATAACATCACTTACCAACCTTATCGTGTAAGGAAATTCTTTTTTCGTTGGGATAACGGGAACTAGAGCTTTTTCAGCCAATGCTCCGTGCCCAATTTCTCTTCGTTTTGGACCTCTCATTGGATAAGCTTCACCCGTTGAATATGGTGGAAAATTATAATGATGCATATATCTTTTGGAGGTAACGGTATCAATTGTATCCAACATTTGTTCTAATCTAGACATTCCTAAAGTTGTTACATTTAATACCTGAGTTTCACCTCTTAAAAATAACGCTGAACCATGTACTGTAGGAAGTAAATCTATTTCAGCTGAAATATTTCTTATTTCATCTGGCTTTCTTCCATCAAGTCTTAAGCCTCCGGTTAAAACTTTGTTCCTTACATACTCTTTTACAACAGATTTAAAAGCATTCTTGACTTCTTTTGTATTATCAACTTCATCGTTTAAAAACTTAGCTAATACCTCATCTCTTAAAGCACTTTCAGATTCAGCCCTTGTTGCTTTGTCTGTATTATCAAAAATACTTGATAACTTATCATTTATAAAATTACTGATATTCTCTTTTAATTCTTGTGGATAGTCTTCTATTGAGGGCCATTCAATTGTTGGAACCTCGCATTTTGAAACTAACTCTTTTTGTGCTTCAATTATTGACTTAATATATTGCTTACTTTCATCAATTCCATTTGCAACTATTTCTTCAGTTGGGGCTACGGCACCTTCATCAATATAAGTGAAAGCATTATCTGTAGCACCAGCTTCAACCATAACAATGTCTATTTCATTGTTCTTATTTAAATTTCCGGCAACAACCATATCGAATATAGATGTTAACTGTTCAGTTGTTGTGGCTTGAGGTATCCATTTACCATCAATTAAAGACATACGAACACCTGCAACTGGTTGTTGAAGAGGTATACCCCCAAGTTGTAAAGCTGTAGAAGCTGCATTTAGAGCTAAAATATCATAATCTACTTCAGTATCAACACTTAAAACTGTCGCAATAATTTGCGTTTCACACCTAAAACCATCATTAAAGGATGGACGTAATGGCCTATCAATTAATCTGCTTGATAGTATTGCTTTTTCAGTTTGTCTACCTTCACGTCTAAAGAAACCACCAGGGATTTTTCCAGCAGCATACATTCTTTCCTCAACATCAACTGTTAAAGGAAAGAAATCAATTCCATCTCTTACTTCTTTATTTGCAACGGCTGTAACTAATACTGTTGTATTACCACTTTTTACAACTACGGATCCAGGTGCTTGAAGCGCTAGCTTCCCCGTTTCAAAAGTAATTTCTTTAGCACCAACATTAACGCTTACATTATTAATAGACATATAACCTCTTTCTTGACCAAGGTTATTAATTGTCAACTTTCATAAAAAGTTCTCAATTAACAACCCAAGGTCTAATTTTTATCTTCTTAAACCAAGCTTTTCAATAATATTACGATATCTTTGAACATCTTGATTTTGTAAATATTGTAGAAGTCTTTTTCTTTTACCTACAAGCATTAAAAGACCTCGTCTTGTATGATGGTCTTTTTTATGAGTTTTTAAATGTTCGGTTAAATGGTTAATCCTATTAGACAATAGTGCTACTTGTACTTCTGCAGAACCAGTATCATTATCAGATTTACCGTATTCGTTTATTATTTCTTTCTTTGTTATCATTCGCAATAATAATAGTATTGACAATTTCTAATGTGAGAAAATTTAATATTTATTGATTTTATCTATATCTTTAGATATCTGGTCAGTTAATTGGTCAATACTATTGAATTTTACTTCTTTTCTTATTAACTTATTAACTTCAACTTTGATAGTTTGATCGTAAATATTTGAATCAAAATCTAATATATGAATTTCTATACTTCTTTTTTTTATATCAGATACTGTTGGCTTATATCCAATATTCATAGCTCCTTTGTATTTATTACTATTAATAAATACATTTACAAAATAAACACCATTATCAAGAATTATTTCTTCAGGTTCAATATTTAAATTAGCAGTTGGAAAACCAATTTTTGAACCTAGGTTCTGGCCTTTTATAACTTTACCTACAAAATTATAATTATATCCAAGTAATCTATTTGCTTGTTCTATGTTGCCTTCAGATAAAAACTCTTTTATTTTTGTGGATGAAACTTTTAAATTATCATAATAAACATCATCTAAAGTAAGTATATTTTCAATACCAAAATAATTTTGTAAATCTTCAACACGACCCTCTCTATTTTTGCCAAAACGAAAATCATTCCCTACAAAGATACGTTTTGTTTTACAATTTTTACTTAAAAAATCGCAGAATTCTAAAGTTTGTAAATTTTTTATTTCTTCAAATTTTAAAAAAATAAGATTTTGAGGATAGTATTTAGATATTAATTCTGACTTAGTGTTGTTATCAAGAATTAGCTGATGTTGAGTATTAAAGTATTTTTTAGGAACGATATCAAATGTAATAATCTGAAAATTACTATATTTAGCTCTTGCATTTTCAAATAGTTTTTGATGACCAAGATGAATTCCATCAAAAGCCCCTAAACAAGAAGCATCGGATGGAATCTCAACTTTATCATGTATAGCAAATTCGTTATAAATCTTCATATAATTACTTTTGTAGGTTTATATTTGTTATCTTTAAAAGGTTCGTAGATAGCAATAATTTCATTGTTAATAGTAATTATTGTTTCTTTATTTTCACCAAAATATTCTTTAGAAATTAAATTTCCATTTTTGATCAAATCATAAAATTTAATATCTAAGGTGATACTAGGCATATTGAGTACTTCAATCCAATTAAGTGGAGATATTTTGGATTGATAATTTAAATCTTGTACATTTTTTATCAAATTTTTATGCTTCAAATCCAAAGACCCTATCTTAGTTCTTGTTAAATTTTCTAAAATAGCGGAAGTATTTAAATATCTTCCTAAATCTTCTACAAAACTTCTTATAAAAGTTCCTTTGCTAACAGTTATGTTAAATACAATTCTATTCTCTGAAATTTTGATTATTTTTGAGTCGTGAATCATAACTTTTCTAACCGGAATATCAACTTTTTGATTTTTTCTTGCGTATTTATATAATCTTTTTCCGTCAACTTTTATAGCAGAGTATTTAGGTGGAGTTTGTTGGATCTCTCCGAGGTTTTCTTGAAAATAAGTATTTATTTCAGTTTCTAATGATAAAGCATTAATATTTTCAATCATTCTAACGTCTCCATCTATATCTAAAGTTGATGAAGAATAGCCTAATAAAGCAGTTGCTTCATAAGTTTTATTATTTTGGTTAATATAATCAAATAATTTCGTATAACCATTTGTTGCAAGGAGCATAAGACCAGTTGCGTTAGGGTCTAGAGTTCCTGAATGCCCAACTTTTTTAAAATAAAAATTTTTTTTTAATTTTGTACATAAATCTTGAGAAGTCCAAGATTTTGGTTTATCTAATAGATAAAAATCAGATTTGTCGTTGTATTTCATTACGAATTTTATTTATACAACTTTTTATATCTAGTTTTGTGGAAAATCCAGAAGCTGCTTTGTGGCCACCACCATCAAAAGAAGAGGCAATCTTTTGAACATCAATTGAATTTCTAGAACGCAAACTTCCTTTAAAAGTTCCATCATTTTGTTCTTTTAAAAGTAGTGCGACTTCCGAACTTTTAACTAATCTTATTGTGTCTATTAGAAAATCTGTTTCTTGTTCTTGAATTTTGAATTTTCTATAATCTGTTTGTAAAACGTAAGATACAACTAATTTTTCAACTTCAAATACCTCTATCCTTGATATAATCTCACTTTGCAGCTTCATTGCATTTAGTTCTAAAGTACCGTAAATATTTTCACTAATAAGAGTTAAATTTGCTCCATAGTTCATTAATTCAGCAGCCATTTGAAATACTTCAGAATTAGTATTTGAATACTGAAATCTTCCAGTATCAGTAATTAATCCAGTCATTAAACATGTAGCAACAGTTGAATCAATATCTAAATTTAATTTTTTTATTTCTCTAAATAAGACTTGTGTTGTACTTGCGGCTTTAGAATCGATAATCTGTAAATCACCAAAGGTTGGATTTATATGGTGATCAACAACTACTATATGTTTTGAATTTAATACAATTTTTTCTATATTTCCTAATCTACTTGAATTACCACAATCAAATACGTAAACAACATCATACATTTCTTTAGTGTTATCAGATATTAGTTCGAATGGTAGATGGTTTAAATTTGAAGGTAGTGCACTTTTAATATCAAAAGCAACATCAACAGATATTTTTTCTTTTTTAAGAAGTAAAGCAAAAGCTAAAGCTGAACCTAACGCATCACCATCTGGATTTATGTGTCCAGTTATAAGAATTGATTTATTTTTAATATTTGAAATCAAGTTAGTCATTGTTGACAACTCTGTCTATTAAAGAATTAATTCGTGTTACATTCTCTAAAGTACCGTCAATCTCAAATATTATTTTTGGAACATTTCTTGTTGTCATTTCAGTAGCAAGAATTTTTTGTATTTTATTTCTATTTTTTTCTAGTGAGATCTTTAACGATCCTTCGTTATTATCCAAAGTTGAAACAAATATAATAGTTTTCTTTAAATCTGGAGAAGTTGAAACATTAGTTATTGTGGCTTTATTTAATATTGGGTCAGAAACTTTAAGAAATACAGACGAAACAATTTTTAAAATTAGTGGATTGATTCTGTTAATCCTTCCACCTCGAGTTTGATTACTCATGCTATGTTAGACTTCTACTTCTCCAAGTATTTCGATAGAGTCGCCTTCTTTGATGTCTTTATAATCAGAAAGACCTATTCCGCACTCTAAACCTTCGTTGACAACTTGTACATTATCTTTAAATCTTCTGAGAGAAACAATAGTTCCTTCATAAATAACAACACCGGCTCGAAGGAGTCTAGCTTTGGAGTTAAGCTCAACTTTACCTTCAGTAACAATAGAACCTGCAACTACACCTACTTTAGGAGCTCTGAAAGTTGTTTTAACTTCGACCATACCGATAACTGCTTCCTCGGTTTTAATTGTCATTTGACCAAGAACTGCTTCTGCAATGTCATCAAGTAACTCATAAATAATATTGTAAGTTCTGATATCAATACCTTTACTTTGAGCCATATTTCTTGCTTGACTGTCTGGCCTTACATTAAATCCTATTATTAAAGAATTAGTTGCACTTGCTAAATCAACGTCCGATAGCACTACACCACCTACAGCAGCATGGACAACTTGAATCTTAACATCATCATTAGCTAATTTAGTAATACCATCTTTAATAGCTTCAACTGTTCCATTAGTATCAGCCTTAAGAATTACATTAATTGTAGTAAGTTCTCCTTCTTGAAGAAGTTTCATCATATCAGACATTCTTGATTCAACCGAAAAGGAAGAATTATCAAATGTTTTCAGTTTAATTTTATTTTCCTCTGCCTTAGCTTTAGCTAATTTTTGATTTTTAACCACTACAAATTGATCTCCTGCAATTGGAGATTCGTCCCAACCTATAAGATCAATTGGTGTGCCTGGTTCAACAGTTTTCTTTTGTGTGTTTGTGTGATCAAACATTGATTTAACTCTGCAAAAAGCTTGTCCAGCATAAAGAAAATCTCCCTGTTTTAAGGTCCCTCTCTTAACAATCACTGTTGCAACATTGCCTCTTCCAACTTCCATTCTGGATTCTACAATGTAACCTGATGCATCTGCGTTATAGTTAGCTTTTAATTCCTCAATTTCTGCTACCAATGATAAAGTTTCAAGTAAATCATCAACACCTGTACCTTTAATAGCTGAAACTTCAACTGCCTGTACGTCACCACCTAAATCTTCAGTTACAATTCCGTATTTTGTTAAATCGGCTTTTATTTTTGTTGGATTAGCATCTGGTAGATCACATTTATTGATAGCTACAACAATTGGTACATTTGCAGCTTTTGCATGATTAATTGCTTCTATGGTTTGAGGCATAACACCATCATCTGCAGCTACAACTAGAACAACTATATCTGTTACGGTAGCTCCTCTTGCTCGCATTTGAGTAAATGCTTCATGACCAGGGGTATCAATAAAAGTAACCCCCGTTTCTCCAATATCAACTTTATAAGCACCTACATGCTGTGTAATTCCACCAGCTTCACCTGCTGCAACTTTTTCGTTACGTATATAATCAAGCAAACTAGTTTTTCCATGATCAACATGACCCATAACTGTTATTATCGGTGCTCTTAATTGAAGTTGTTCAGGCTTATCATCAAAACTTTCAATTTCAATAATGTTTCCTCTTACAACGACAATTTCATCTATCAACTCAGGCATTAGATTGTATTTTTCAAGAATTTTCTCAATTTCACTATCATCAAGAGGAGTATCAATTCCTTTCATTATTCCTAAACTCATTAAATCTGCAACAACTTGTGTAGATTCCATTTTTAAAATTGATGCAATAGTAGAGGGTGTTGAGTTCTTTGTAACTTCTACAATTTCAATATTAGGTATTTCTTTCTCTGTAATTTGATTTTCTATTTTTTCTGGTTCGATCTCTATCTCTTCAGTAATTTTTTTATCTTCTACTTCTGGAAAAATAGCTAACTTAACAAGTTCTATTTCTTCTTCAGTTAAACCTGAAGAAGCTGTCTTAACTTCTATTCCTAATTCTTGAGCATGAAACAATACATCAGCTGAAGCTATATCAAGCTCTTTCGCTATTTGATGTATTCTTTTTTTTGCCATCTATTCTTCCTCTTTAGAACTATCCTCTTTAATCTCTTCATTTAATTCTTCTTTAGGAGAGTCTCCCAAGCCTTGAATGTCAATTTTATATCCAGTTAATTTTGCAGCTAACCTTGCATTTTGACCTTCTTTTCCAATAGCAAGTGAAAGCTGACTATCTTTAACAATGACTTTAGCGGTTTTGAGATATTCGTCTATTTCAACTTGATCAATGTCTGCTGGACCAAGTGCATCTTTAATAAACCTAACTTTGTCTTCTCTCCACTCAACAACATCTAGTTTCTCTCCTCTTAATTCGTTTACAATTTGTCTAACCCTGTTTCCCCTTGAACCTACGCATGCTCCCTTTGGATCAACATTTGGATCGTTTGAAAATACAGCTATTTTAGTTCTACTACCAGCTTCACGAGCAATTGCTCTTAATTCAACAGTGCCATCAGTTAATTCAGGAACTTCAAGCTCTAGCATTCTTTGAACAAATTCTGCTCTACTTCTGCTAACAATAATAGGTATTCCTTTGGCGTCTTCCCTAACCTCAGTGATGACTGCTTTTACTCTATTACCTCTTTCAAGTCTTTCAAATGGAACTCTTTCACCTGCAGGTATTACTGCTTCAGCATCTTGTAAATCTAAAATAGTTTGATTAAATCTTGCATCAAACTGAGTTACAATACCAGTAACTAATTCTCCTTCACGACCAATATATGCTTCTAAAACTGTTGCTCTTTTAGCATCTCTAATTTTAGTAGTCATCATTTGTTTGAAGGACTGAGCAGCAATTCTTCCAAATTCATCTTCATCCAACTCTACTTTCCACTCTTCAATAACATTTTCATCTGCATCCAAATGTTGCGCGTAGATTAAGACCTCTCCAGTATCGGGGTTAAGAGTTACTCTAGCTTCTTCAGCAGCACCAGGTATCCTCATGTAAGCAGATCGAAATGCTGAAACAAGAGCTTCGTACATACTTTCGACTGCTACTCCTTTATCGAGTGCTAAAGATTCAATAGCCTGTTTGCTTTCACTACCTAATTTCATTTTTATCCTTTAACCTTTTCTTTGAATTGTTTGAATTCAATTTTTGCATTTTTTATATTTTCAATTTCTAGTTGTAAATCTTCGTTTTCTGTCTGTAAGACAATAAATGAACCTGTTATTTTAGAAATAACACCCTCAAATAAATACTCATTGTTTATTGGTTTATAAAGCTTTACTTTAACTAATTCACCAATAGATAATTCATAATGTCTTTTTGTTTTTAATTTTCTCTCAATGCCAGGACTTGAAACTATCATTTCATAACTTCCCTTTTCAAAATTAAATTCAGATAAAATACGTTGAAGTTGTGTATTTAGTCTCGAAGTTAGCGCTATATCTACATCTTCTTCAGAAAATATAAATACTTCAACTTTTTGTAAATTTGGAGAAAATAATAAATTTAAATCATATAATTCTAAATTTTCTTGATTTAAATATAAACTGAAAGCTTGATAGATTTCATTTTCAGAAATCATAAAACCTCCATTCATAAAAAAAGTGGGTTTGACACCCACTTCAAGTAGCTAAATTGTCTATTTTATTCTAATCAAAATGAATATTTAAGAAAAGGGATTTTTAATAAGCTTTGGAAAATATTGCTAATTTTCCTTGAGTACCAGGATTATTTACAGATTCACCAGCTTCATTATTACCTAAAACATAACAACGTAGTGTTGCTTTAGTCTGATTTTTGATATCTTCTTCATCTTGACTGTTTTCATCCCAAAATGCAGTAACAAATCCAGGAGTTGAATTTAATTTATCTATTAATTCTTGCATTGTAGAAACATGAAAAGTATTTTGTTCTCTAAAATTTTTAGAATTTTCCAATAATATTTCATGAATATTTTCTAATGTACTCGAAACTTCATCAAAAACTTTAGAAAATTCTACATTGTATTTACCTCCAACACCGTCACGTCTTGAAAATACAACTGATGAATTTTCAACATCTTTAGGACCTACTTCAACCCTTAATGGGACACCTTTCATTTCCCATTCGTTAAATTTAAAACCTGGAGATAAATTTTCTCTTGTATCTACTTTTATTCTAAATTTCTCATTTAATTCATTAGATATTTTATCAACTGTTTCCATCACTATATGTTTCTGATCATCTTTTGGGATAATTGGAATTATTACAACTTGAATTGGTGCTAATTTAGGAGGTAAATTTAATCCCTTATCGTCACCATGTGCCATAATTATCATTCCTATTAAACGAGTACTTACACCCCAACTTGTTTGGAAAGGGAACTTTAATTCATTATTTTCATCAGAATATTGAATTTCAAAAGCTTTAGAAAAATTTTGACCAAGTTCATGCGATGTACCTGCTTGCAATGCTTTCATATCCTTCATCATTGCTTCAATAGAGTAAGTACAAACAGCACCAGCAAATCTTTCATTATTTGATTTTGTACCTCTGATCACAGATACAGCAGCAGCATTTTCTGCAAATTCTGCATATACGTCCAACATTTTTAGTGCTTCATCTGTAGCTTCTTCTCGTGTTTTATGTGCTGTATGACCTTCCTGCCATAAGAATTCCGAAGTTCTTAAAAATAATCTAGTTCTCATTTCCCATCGAACAACGTTTGCCCACTGATTAATTAACATTGGCAGGTCTCGGTGACTTTTAATCCACTTTGAGAACATATAATTTATTATTGTTTCTGATGTAGGTCTAACAATTAATGGCTCTTCAAGCTCTTTACCTCCTGCATGAGTTACAGTAGCTAATTCCGGAGAAAATCCTTCAACATGTTCAGCTTCCTTTTGAATAAAAGATTGAGGAATGAATAATGGAAAATATGCATTTTCATGTCCTGTTTCTTTAAATTTCTTATCAAGATATTTTTGTATGCCTTCCCAAATACTATATCCATATGGTCGAATTACCATAGTTCCTTTTACTGGTGAATAGTCAGCTAATTGAGCAAGTTGTATGATATCTGTATACCATTCATTAAAATCTTCTGAAAGTGGAGTAAGCTTTTCAACCATGTTTATATAATAAAGGTTTTATTATTCAATATCTTGTTTAGAAGTAATCTCTACGACTGATTTAGTTCTTTCTTCAAAATTGTTAATGTCTCCTTGAATATTTAATAATTGATTAACATCTTCTTGAGCTAATCTTGCAGCATCTTTGTCTGCTGCGGCTAATCTTGCCTCTATACCTTCTTTTGCTAGAAGTCTCCCCTCTTCTAATAATGCCGCAACCATTTCATTTTCTTTGACTACTTTTACTACTTGACCTTTTATGAATAAATGTCCTCTTTTTTTACCAGCAGCGATACCAAGATCTGCTGAACGTGCTTCACCAGGTCCATTAACAACACAACCCATTACAGCAACTTGAATAGGCAGTCCTTCTTTTTCTAAAACTTTTTGAGCTTCATTTGCAACTTTTATTACGTCAACTTCAGCTCTACCGCAACTTGGACATGCTATTAAATCTAGAGATTTTCTTTCTCTTAAATTTAAATACTCCAGTAATTGTCGACCGTACCTTGCTTCTTCAACTGGATCTGTTGTTAAGGAGAGTCGTATTGTATCGCCGATTCCTTCAGAAAGTAGTGTTGCTATACCTGCAATAGACTTAATTAATCCCCCCGGTAAAGGTCCAGCTTCTGTAACTCCTAAATGTAATGGAAAATCTGTTTTTTCAGCTAAAAGCCTATATGATTCAATCATCAATGGAACATTTGAATGCTTTACTGAAATTTTAAATTGATCGAATCCAACATCTTCAAGGTATCTAGCTTCAATTAATGCTGATTCAACTAATGCTTCTGGAGTAGCATCTCCGTATTTAGATAATAAATCTTTATCGAGTGATCCTGCGTTAACGCCAATTCTTATTGGGATATCAGCATCTAGACAAGCAACTGCAACTTCTTTTATATGTTTTTCATTGCGAATATTTCCAGGATTTAATCTTAAACCTTGAACTCCAGCCTTTACTGCAGCTAAGGCCAACTTATACTGAAAATGTATATCTGCAACAATTGGGACTGGACTTCTAGTACAAATCTTTACAAGTGATTCTGCAGCTTCAACTTCGTTACAGGTTACCCTAACGATATCAGCTCCATTATTAGCTAACTCATAAATTTGCTCCAAAGTTTTATCGGTATCACGAGTTTTTGTTGTAGTCATTGATTGAACAGAAACTGGAAAATCAGAACCGATTCCAACTTTTCCTATTTGTATTTGTCTTGTTTTTCTTCTTATTGTCATAACTGTATTGGCTGAGTTATATCTAAATAAAATGCAGTAAAACCTAAAAAAATAAAGAGAAGAACTACAAATGCAGCTATTGGATAAAGTTTTTTGTCAGAAATCTTTTTTCCTGTAATTCCTTCATACAATGCTAAGGCAATTCTTCCTCCATCCAAAGGAACGAGCGGAATTGAATTAAATACAGCTAGAAAGATATTTACAAAAGCTAACAAACTAAATAAATTTACGAGACCACTATCAGCTATTTGACTTCCAGCTTGAGCTAATCCTATTGGACTTAATGGCCTTACATCATCTGGGACGTTTTCACCTCTATAAGTTCCTGCTAAAACTAGCAAATTGTCTGGACTAACAAGTGTAATTATTCCTTGAAAGGCTGCTTTGGTCATTTGTAGCTCAACTCTAGTAGTTGCACTTATTGCTTCTAATGGTTTTAATGGTGATTTTTCTAGTGTTGGTGATACACCTAAATATCCATATTTATTATCAGAGACTAGTCGTGCTTCCAGCTTTGTAGTTACAAAGTACTTTTGACTATTTCTAATATATCCAATAGTGACTGTTTGATCAGGGTTTATTTCAATTAAGCTTACAAGCTCATTCCAAGAGTTTATATCTTTATTGTTGAATGAAAAAATAATATCACCGGGAACTAAACCAGCTTTTTGTGAGGGAGATTTAATATTTTCATTTTCTACAGAGTTACCAATAGTATCAATTGTAAGAGTTGGTTGCTCAATTCCATAAG
>JAQCEB010000051.1 GCA_027729925.1 Actinomycetota bacterium | reverse complement strand
AGCAAAAACTTTTCTTACATCACTTTTTATTAACTTAGAAAAAGGTAGCTCCCAAGCTTCCTCAGCAACCATTTGATCAAATGCTCCCCTATTAAATGTAGTATTTTCAGTTATAACCTCATCTAAGTGATCACCATATATAGTTGTGCCAGAAGCTGAAATATAAATTTTTGGATATACATCAAGCGAATTAAAAGCTTCTACAAATAAATCAGAAGCCCATTTTCGAGACCAATAAATTCTTGATTTTTTCTCTTTAGTCCACCTACCACCTGAAAATGGAAAAAATCCAATAATATCTTTTGGTGCAAGACTCTCACCTGCAAGATGTATGACAGCATCTAAAGTTTTAAACTTCTCATTATCAAGCTCTTGTTTTGAGGGACTCCAATAAATCTCAGATTCATCTTTTGGATCCCTTCTTACAAATCTAAAAACTTCATGTCCATTTTCTATTAACTTTTTACTAAGTTTCTTACCTAAAAATCCAGAAGCTCCTGTTATGCCTACTTTCATTCTTTGCTTTCTTTATAGAAAATAAAAAAGTTCTTTATAGTATCTTCAGCAACTTGTGTTTCGTCTCCAAGGTTACGTAAAAAATTTATTGATACCATATTAGATTGCACAAAAATGGAATCAATTTCATCTAATTTTTTAAATAACTCTAAAGCTAATTGCCCACTTATTTCATCAATTAAAGAAGCTTGGGAAATATTATGAAATGTCATACCTTCTTGACCTGAAATTGATCTATTTAGTTCGAATATTATTGATTTATTAAATTTTTTAGTTGTAACTTCAATTAGTTGTCCCATTTATTTTCTCCTACAACATATACTCTGATTAAGTTTGTACTTGCTTCTACATTTGGTGGCGTACCAGCTACAACAACAACTTTATCTCCAATATTATAATTCTCTTCTTGTATTAAAAAATCATTAGCTAAATTCAACATCTCAATAAAAGTATTTTGTGGTTCAATTTTTACTTTTTTTACACCCCATAAAATATTGAGCTGATAAAAAGTACGCTCTTTTGTTGTAAAACAAATTATGGGTGATTCTGGCCGATAATTTGAAATCAAAAGTGGAGTTCTTCCAGATTCTGTAAAGGCAACAATTGACTTAGCTTGTATTTCATTTGCAATCTCAACTGCAGCTCTAGCAAGTGAAGTAGTTACTGTATCAATTTTTGAAAATTCTTTAACTTGCAACGTAGTAGTATCATTTCTAGAATCAGTCTCTTTACAAATCAATGCCATTACTTCTACTACTCTGTTTGGATGATTTCCTATTGAAGTTTCGGCTGATAACATTACCGCATCACTACCTTCTAAAATTGCATTTGTTATATCAGTAACTTCAGCTCTAGTTGGACGAAATGCGGTTTTCATTGACTGAAGCATTTCTGTAGCTGTTATTGTTATTTTGCCTTGAGAGTTAGCAGTATCTAAAATATGTTTTTGGACAAATGGTATTTGCTCTAGAGGAAGCTGAACCCCAAGGTCTCCTCTAGCTACCATAACGCCATCTGCTGCTTCAACAATTTCCTCAATATTATCAAGAGCAGATTTAAGTTCTATTTTTGCTATAACTTTGACTTCTTTAGGAATTAATTTTCTTACAACTTCTATGTCTTCAGCACTTCTTACAAAAGAAACTGCAACAAAGTCAATATTATGCTCTGTACCAAAAATTAAATCTTTTTTATCTTTTTCAGTGATAGCTGAAACCGATAGATTGGAATCTGGAAATGCTACACCTTGATTATCTCTTAACTCTCCTCCAACAAGAACCATTGCTTCCAAACAATCGTCCTTTTTTTCTGTTACTTTGAGTACAACTTGGCCATCATCAATAAATATTCTATCTCCGATGTTTATATCTCTTCCTAAATCTGCATAATTGATATATACGCATTCAGAATTTGATTCCTGCTCATTATTTACAACCTTTAATGTTTTACTTTTTTCGAGATTTGTGTCTTTCTTAGCCCTACCAGTACGTATTTTGGGACCTTGAATATCTTGCATTATTGCAATATTTCTATCTGAAGATCTACACCATTCAATTACATTTTTATGATCTTCATAGCTTCCATGGGAAAAATTAAGTCTTAATACGTCAACACCACTTTCAATTAATTTATGAATTTTTTGTTCAGAAAAAACGC
Source organism: Actinomycetota bacterium (assembly GCA_027729925.1). Taxonomy (GTDB): domain Bacteria; phylum Actinomycetota; class Acidimicrobiia; order Actinomarinales; family Actinomarinaceae; genus Actinomarina. Next base: position 763 of record JAQCEB010000051.1, on the reverse strand, counting down.
TAGGACCTACTGTCGCAATAATTTTAGTTTTTCTAACCATATATCTATTTTCCCTAATAGCATGGTATAACGATTTAAAGACTATGAAAAAGAAAATATTAATTGGAGTACCTATTAAAGATTTCTTAAATCCTATGTCTCGATTAAAAGATACTCTAAATTTACAAGAACGAATTCAATTACAAAAAGCGCTCATCAAAAATATTACAAGTTCTTTTAAAAACGAAAATCGTGATATATTTCTAATTTCAAACGATAATGACATAGAAACTTTCACTGATGAATTAAAAGTTAATTTTTTTAAAACTTCACAAAAAGATTTAAATAGTGAAGTAATTGAATTTTCAAATCTATTTAGTGACTATAAAGCTTGGACTATTTGTCATGCTGATCTACCTTATATAAATAAATTTATTGCCAATATGTTTTGCATAGAAATTCTTGAAAATCAAATAGTAATTTCAAATAGTAAAGATAACGGTACACCAATTATTGGAGGATGTGTAAGTTTTAATAATTTTAAATTTGGAAAAAATAGTTTTTTACAACATAAAGAAATATTTATTCAAAATAATATCCAATATGCCCAATTATTTTCAAAAGAATTAAGTTTTGAAATTGATAATCCATCTGATTATGGAGAATTTTTAAATCTCAAACCAAGATGGTCTAAGAAATTAATGTTTAGCAGCCCCGACCGGATTTGAACCGGCGTTTCTGCCTTGAGAGGGCAGCGTCCTAGGCCTCTAGACGACGGGGCCTC
>JAQCEB010000003.1 GCA_027729925.1 Actinomycetota bacterium | reverse complement strand
AACAATACCAGATGAAGCTATATAAAGTTTTTTAGTCCAATTAGCAGTATGAAAAAGTTGATTTTGAGAATATCCATCTGCATTATCATTTTCATCCATTCCAGGAATTTTTACATATCCTCCTAATAACAAAGCTTTCAGTCCATATTCTGTTCCACCTTTTACAAAAGAGAAAATTTTAGGTCCAAAACCAATAAAAAATTCAGAGACAGCAACTTTTGATCTTTTAGCAGAAATATAATGACCTAATTCGTGTAATACAACAAATAAAGTAAGCATAAGAATTGTTAATATTGCATTCATACTTTAATTATTACACTAACTAGATTAAATCAAAAAAATGTAACAACATTACAAGTGCAGGAAATGAAAATAATTGTGAATCTATTCTATCTAGCACTCCACCGTGTCCTGGTAAAAAGGTACTTGAATCTTTCACATCTAAACTTCTTTTAATTCTAGATTCAAATAAATCACCCAAAGTTCCAAATGTAATAACTATTAGAGAAAGAAATATTGCAAGCATAAAATTAGTCGAGAGAAAATTATATAGTACTACAGACAAAATAAAGGAACCAAATATTAAACCAGCTAGAAACCCTTCTATTGTTTTATTTGGTGAAATCCTTTCATAAAGCTTTCTTTTTCCATATCGTCTTCCAAATTCATAAGCAGCAATATCTGAAATCGAAACTGATATTAAAACTAAATAAGTAAACATGTTTTCAAGATTACTTAATATATACCCAATAGAGCCAATACCCGTACCAAACCAAATTAAAAACAAATAAGAACTTCCAAATTTTTCATAAATTCCATAAGAAACAAATGTACCAGTATAGATTACAACTCCTAAAGGAAACACAAAATAAGGGACATAGAAGTTGTCAAAACCATAAAAGTAAGCAACTAAAAGAGGAGCTATTGATGCATAAAGTAATAAAGGGAATGGAATAACTATTCCAAATTCGAAAAGATCAAACCATTCTTTTGTAGCGATTAAAGCAACAAGAATTAATAAAATTAGAGCAGAATTTTTATTTAGAAAAAATAAAGAAACAACAAGCAATAATCCTAGTCCTGTATATATTCTTGGATTTTTAATTATTTTTTGATTGTCTTCTTTATCCGTGATAATGTTGGATTTTGGTTTAACTTCCTCAGGTATCTCAATATAACCAGGCCAAAAGGTACCGTCATTATCAGCTTGTAATAATTTTTTAAACCTCAAGTAATTCATTCTGCTTTACCAAAAGTAATTCATCAATTTTGAGCACATATTTGTTAGTCATCTCCTGTACTTTTGATTCTAATCGCTTTAACTCGTCTGCAGAATGGTCATCTTTTAATTTGTTAATTTCATCAATACCGTATCTTCTATGATTTCTTATTGAAACTTTTGCATCTTCAGAAGCTTTTGAAGCAACTTTGCCTAGTTCTTTTCTTCTTTCCTCAGATAGTGGTGGGATTGGGATTCTTATAACTTCTCCATCATTAGATGGATTTAAACCAATATCTGAATTTAAAATTGATTTTTCAATTTCGTTTAAAGAGTTTTTATCAAATGGTTGTATGAGAAGCAATCTTGGATCGGGAACTGAAATTGAAGCTAATTGCTGAAGAGGAGTTTTGGTTCCATAATATTCAACACTTAATTTATCAACTAAAGCAGGATTAGCTCTACCTGTTCTGATTGTCGAAAACTCATCAACTAGATGATTTAAAGACATCTTCATTTTTGCTTCTAAATCATTTATTAATATTTCTGACATAGTTTTATTTTATTAAAGTACCGATTTTTTCACCGATTAAAGATTTATAAATATTTTCTGGCTTAGTGCCATCAAAGACTCTAATTGACATATTGTTTTCTTCACAAAGTGTTATTGCAGTTAAGTCCATTACTTTCAATTTTTTATCAATTACTTCCTTAAAACTTATTTCATCATATTTCGTAGCATTTGTATCTTTTTCAGGATCAGAGTCATAAACTCCATCGACTCTAGTTGATTTCAACATTATTTGAGCTTCTATCTCTGAAGCTCTAAGTGAAGCTGCAGTGTCCGTTGTAAAATATGGATTACCAGTTCCAGCTGCAAAAATAACAACTCTTCCTTTTTCTAAATGTCTAATAGCTCTTAAACGAATATAAGGTTCAGCTATTGCAGTCATTGTAATGGCTGATTGAACTCTAGTTTGCGTACCGTTTTTATCAAGTGCATCTTTTAATGCAACAGCATTAATAACTGTAGCTAACATACCCATATAGTCTGCATTTGCTTGTGCCATATTTTTTGCTGATTCTTGAACTCCCCGAAAAAAATTACCACCACCAACTACAACACCTATTTCTACACCATCTTTATTTGCTTTAGTTATTTCTTGAGCTATTCTTTCAATAATTTTTGGTTCAATACCAAAATTAGTATTTGAATTAGCAAAGGATTCTCCTGAAAGTTTTAGTAGAACCCTTTTCATTTAGGATCCAACCTCAATTCTGGAAAATTGTTTTATATAAATTTTTTCACCTAATTTACCAGATAGTTCTTCAATCATTGTAACAACTTTACCTTCGTAAAAATCAGGATTGCAAAATGTTTGTTCATTAAGAACATAATCTTTATAAAAAGATTTAATTTTTCCATCTACGATTTTATCAACAACTTCTTGAGGTTTTCCTTCGTTAATAGATTGATTTTTAATAATATCTTTTTCTTCTTCAATTCGAGTTTTTGGAACATCTTCAATATTTAAATACTCTGGTTTTAATGCTGCTATATGCATTGCTACTTGTTTGGCAACATTTTTAAATTCTTCAGATTTTGCGACAAAATCAGTTTCACAGGCTATTTCTACAAGAACTCCAGCTACTGCTCTATCTTGTTGATAATGAATATAGTCACCAATTGTTCCCTGGTTTGCTTCCTTATCTGCTCTTTTTTTAGAATCAGCTAAACCTTTTTCTCTAAGGTATTTAACTGCTTTATCGAAATCTCCAGCATTTTCTGAAAGAGCCTTTTTAGCATCCATCATTCCAGCACCTGTCATATCTCTTAGCTTTTTAACATCAGCTGCAGTTATAGACATTATTGGTCCTCCTTGTTTTCAACCTCACTTCTTTTGCCAGAGCCTTTTAAACAAGCGTCTGCAATAGCTGCAGCAATTAATTCTATAGAGCGTATTGCGTCATCATTACCAGGAATAACAATATCAACACCTTCAGGACTAACATTTGAATCAGCCAAACCAATAACTGGAATACCTAATTTCTGTGCTTCTGTTATTGCTGTTGACTCATTTGCTAAATCTACTACAAACAACACGTCTGGTAATTTATTAAGATTTACAATTCCTCCTAAAGATTTTGTTAATTTTTCTATTTCTCTTCTAATGCGTAATCTTTCAGGTTTTGTATAAGCGTTGATTTCTCCAGTTTCTTCAAGGGAAATTAATTCTTTTAAGTAAACAACTCTTTTGATAATTGTTTTAAAGTTAGTTAGCATACCGCCTAACCATCTAAAATTAACGTAAGGCATACCTGCTCTAATTGCTTGCTCTTCTATTACTTGTTGGGCTTGAGGTTTAGTTCCAACAAATAAAACTTTTCCACTGTTTGCAACTAACTTTTGAACATATTGTTGAGCTTTTTCAACAGCATCATAAGTAATTCTTAAATCTAAAATATGTACACCGTTTTTGGCATCATAAATAAACTTGTCCATTTTAGGATTCCATCTTTGTGTTTGATGACCAAAATGAACACCTGCTTCAAGCAGGTCTTTCATAGATATTGACATTCTTCTCCTTTGGTTTTAACATCCCATATTTCTTGCTAAAGCGGTTTCCAAACTTTCGTTCACCAAGGAAACTTGTAAATATGGTGCCTATTTTCTTTAGAAATTCTAATATAATAAAAAACTTAATCAACCTCTGGGGTGAGATTGTTTATGTTTTATTTTTAACTGTTTTTTCGAAACATGTGTATATATTTGTGTTGTACTTGGATCTTTGTGTCCCAACATTTCTTGTACTATTCTTAAGTCTGCACCTCCATCAAGTAAATGTGTAGCAAATGTATGTCTAATACTATGAGGAAAAGTACCTACTCTAAATTTAACTATTCTTCTGATTTCTCTGTCACTTAATTTTCCTCCTCGAACACCTAAAAATAAATAGCTAGAACTTTTATCATTTGCTATATTTTGTCTGCTATTTAAAACATAAGTATTAATAGCATTTAGAGATCTATTTGTTATTGGTAGTATTCTTTCTTTTCTACCTTTTCCAAAAACTTTTACAGATTTATTATTTTTAATATTATCAAGTTTTAAATCAGAAACTTCACTAACCCTCAATCCTGATGAATACATAAGTTCTAAAATTGCTTTATCTCTTAGATCTTTGAATGATGATGTTGGTAATTCATCAAGAAGTTTGTTTATATAATTAGCTGTTAAAACAGATGGTAGTTTTTTGTCTAGTTTTAAACTTTTAACTTTTTTAATCACTAAATCTTCAATAAAATTATTTTTAATACACCAATCTAAAAATGAATTTATCGAAGTAATTTTTCTGTTTATTGAAGATTTTGAATAATTATTTTCATTTAAGAATCTTAGATATTTTGAAAAATCATTAAAAGATAAGTCCAATTCCAAAAATTGCTTAATGTCAAATCTATACGAGTTTATAGTATTATCAGAATAATTTTTGAGATTTTTTAGGTGGCTGAGGTACTTCCCCAATATATCTTTATGGTCACTTTTATTATTTAGATTCAAGTCTTTTTTCAAGCTTTCTTTGTAATGCAGAAAGGATTAAAGTTATGATCAAATAAACAACTGTTAAAACTAAATAAGTTTCTGCAAAACGAAATGTACTACCTGAATAAAGTCTACCTTTGTAAGTTAAATCCTCTACAGCAAGTACGGAGAGGAGAGAAGAATCTTTCATCATAGAAATAAAATCATTACCTAAGGCAGGTAACATGTTTCTAAAAGCTTGAGGAAGAACAATAAATCTCATAATTTGTCTTTCACTTAAACCAAGTGAAGCACCACCTTCTCTTTGACCAGAATGGACAGACTCAATACCAGCTCTGAATACCTCTGCAATATAAGCACCATAAAACACTGATAAAGCAATAATTGCTCTGGCGAGCATTGGTACATTTCCATTATTTATATTAAAAAATTCAGCACCTCTTACAACTACAACAAATGCGATTGTAAAAATTAGTATCAGTACAGGTACTCCACGGATAAATTCAATATATGTCCTCGATAATGTACTAGCAATTTTGTTATTAGAAATTCTTCCAATACCGGAAAATAATCCTAAAAAGAGGGCAATGAAAAAAGAAAGAATAGTAGAGAGGAATGTAAGTTTTAAACCAGGAATAATAAAATTAAATGCTTTGTTGTACTCTGGATTTGAAAATATTATATAAATCATCCAGGTAATTATTGAACCTAAAATGATAATCCACCAATTTTCTGGTTTTAATATATTCCTAATTTTCATCTTTTTATTATATTAAAGCAATAGGCACGGAATTCCGTGCCTATTACAAATTATGTATAAATTAAAACTTTATACGTCACAGTCCTCAGGAAGATACTCAGCAGGAATGTTTTCATCACATTCTGCAATATCATCATAAGTTACTGAAAAGTCGGGTGAGAAGAATTTTGCATTAATTTCAGCTAGTTTACCACTACTTTCCATAGCAGCTAAACCTTGGTTAATAACATCTACTAATTGACTTCCATTAGGAAATGCGAATCCAAGTTGTTCTGAAGTTAGATCTCCACCAACTAGTTTTACTTTATCTTTGTTTGCTCCCATATATCCAAGTCCTGCAGTTTCATCAATAATTGATGCATCTACATCTCCAGAAATTACAGCAGCGATTGCAAAATCAAAAGTATCAAAAGCTTTAACTTTATCTTCACCAAGTTCAGAAACTGCAAATTCATAGTTTGTAGTACCTTTTTGTACTGCAACTACAAAATCACCATTCTTAATATCATCTATGCTAGTTATTTCAGAATTGTCATTGGCTACTAATACTCTTTGTGCTAAGTTAATGTATCCTACTGAGAAATCAACAATTTCATCTCTTTCAGCAGTAATTGTAATACCGTCACCTGCGATCATAAATTGACCGTCTGCAGTTGCTTGAATCATACCATCCCAAGCTGTTGGAACATAAACTGGTACGAAATTCATTAATTCAGCCATATAGTTGAAAACATCATAGTCCCAACCTTTAGCGACACCATCTGCAGCATCAATATAATTAAATGGTAGGTATGCGTTTTCTACAGCAAATGTAAATTCACATCCGCCTAGATCTGGCAACCCATTTTCACCTGTAGTAATTTCTACTTCATCACATGGTGTTGCAGATCCTCCGCCACATGCAGCTGCAACTAATGCAAGAACAAAAATCAACAGTAATGATTTTTTAGTTTTCACGAACTAAACCTCCGTTTTCTCAAGCTATGATTATTGCATAATTATTCAGATAAATGTATATTTATGCAAAATTTTTATTCATCTAATGTATCAGAAAATAATGCTTTTCTCTTTTCCAGAAAAGATAAGACACCCTCAGCAGAGTCTTTATGAATAAATCTTTTGTTTTGATTAATTGTTTCAATATCTAAAGAATCTTTAAAGTTACTTTCGAGTCCTTTTCTGATTTGGTCTTTTATCATACACATTGAAATAAAACTTACATTATTCAGCTTTTCAAGAAGTAATTTAAGTTCGTAATCTAATTTGTCTGAAGTAGTTAATTTATAAATAAGTCCTAATTTAAACAATTCTTCGCCTGTTGTTTCTTCAGCTAACATCATCAAATGTTTGGCTTTATTTACACCTACTAATTTAGGTAAAATCCAAGATCCTCCAAAATCTACAACTAATCCTCTTTTTGAAAATATTTCTATAAACCTAATGTCGGGTGTAGAAATAATAAAATCTGAAAGCAAAATAAGATTTGATGCAGCTCCAGCAACCACGCCTTCAACTATTGAAATTATAGGTTTTTTGCATTCCCAAATTTTCTGAGCAGCATTGGAAACATGAACCATTTCAGAGCTTGCGTTTTCACCTAACTTAGCACCAGCTGAAAAATTATTATTAACGCTTTTAAATACTAAATATTTTAAATTACTTTCTTCAAATTCTTCAATCTCTATCTTTAACTGTTTCCAGTCATTTGCTGAGATAGCATTAAGACTATTCTCATCATTAAATTGAATTAATTTAAATTCATCAAGTGACTGGGACTCTAAAACCATATATTAAAGTTTAATATAAATTCTTTTAGAATGTATATATGGGATTTGATCCAAACAGGCCTTATAAAGCTAATAAGGTTGATTACATTAATATTATTGCAGCTTTAATTCTTACAGTTGTAGTTATAGTGTGGGCAATAAGTTAAAGGATTTCCTGTGTAGATCAGATATTCCATATTTTTTAATTGCTTCTCTATGTTGTTTAGTACCATAACCTTTATTTTGATAAAAATTATAAACATCATATTTAATCGGTAAATTCTTCATGATTTCATCTCTTAAAACTTTTGCAACAATGCTTGCTAAAGCTATTGGTAAACAATTGTCTTCACCTTTAATTAAAGAAACTGCATCAAAATTGTTAATTTTAAAATGATCAACATAAACTAAGTCATTTTTAATATATAAATCACTTATTGTATCTTTAAGTACTTTTTCATTTGTTGCCATTATGCCGTATAAATCTATCTCTTTGTTAGAACAAGAATGAAATGAAAAATTAATTTTATTTTCGAGAACTAATTCATATATTTTATTTCTATTCTTTTCTGAAAGTTTTTTTGAATCTTTGATTCCATTAATTTTTTGTAAATCAAAATAATTTACTCTTACCGCTGCAGCACTTATAGGCCCGGCAAACGAACCTCTACCAACTTCATCAACGCCTATAATGTACTTATTTGGATTTTTATTCCAAACTTTATCTTCAATCATTTAAAGATGCTAAGTTTTGAAATGGGTATATTATATAGAATGCTTTACCAATAATATTATTCTCAGGTACAAAGCCTATAAATCTAGAATCTTGACTGTTTGCTCTATTATCACCAAGTACAAATATTGTGCCATCAGGAACTTTAAATATCTGGTCTTTATAGTTTTCACTTAGAACTAAATTTTTAACACTAAATATTTTTCCATTTACAAAGACTTGCCCATTTTCTTTAATTTCAACTTCATCTCCACCTATTCCAATAATTCTTTTAATTAATGCAGAATTTTGATAATTATCTGAAGATTGAAAATTCCAAAATTGAAGTGAAATTATAAAATCTGAAAATTCATTTGTATCAACTTTTAAATTTGGGGGGTAAAAAACTACTATGTCTCCATTTTTATATTTTTGAGATATTATTTTATCCTTTACTACTAATACCCTATCTTCAATATTTAATGTAGGTTCCATAGATGATGATGGAATGTAATACAATTGGACAATAAAAGTTCTTACAATAGTTGCAGCTATTACAGCAACTACAACGGTAAATAAAGTTTTAAGAATTTTTTTAATACTTACTATTTTAATGAATTAATTACGATCTTCTTTAATCTTTGCAGATTTGCCAACTCTATCACGTAAGTAGTAAAGTTTTGATCTTCTTACTTTGCCTTTTCTAATAACTTCAATGGAATCTACAATTGGAGCGTGTACAGGGAAAATTCTTTCTACTCCGACACCAAAAGATAACTTTCTAACTGTGATAGCTTTATTAATCCCTACACCGTTTACAGCTATTATAACTCCCTCAAATGTCTGAATTCGCTCTCTGTTACCTTCAGAAACTTTTACATTTACCTTTACAGTATCTCCTGATCTAAATGAAGGTACTTCTTCTTTGAAATATTGTTTTTCTATATTGCTTATTAGATTCATTTTTTCTCCAGAGAAGATTATATAAGTAAAATTACTTTATATATCTTTTAAATTATTCTTTTTCCATTCTTGTATTTTTTTATGATTTCCACTTAACAGGACATCTGGAACTTCATAATTCTTATATATTTCAGGTCTTGTGTAAACAGGAAAATCATACTTATTTTCTTTAAATGTTTCAAATTCTAGTGATTCAGGATTGCCTAAAGTTCCTGGAATTCTTCTAGTAATAGCTTCAAGCAGAAACAATGCTGGAATCTCTCCACCAGAAACTACTGAAAAACCAATTGAAATTTCATAATCAGCATGCATATCAATAATTCTTTGGTCAAAACCTTCATATCTTCCACATAATAAATTTATAGATTGATATTCAAGTAATTCGAGTAATAGTTTTTCATTTAGTTGATCACCTGAAGGAGTCATGAAAATATTAACATCAGCTTTATGTTTCAAGATTGCATTATCAAGTGGTTCAGGCATTAACACCATACCCGGACCACCTCCGTATGGAGCATCATCAACTTGTTTATAGTCACCTAAACCGTAATCTCTTAAATTAACCGTGTTAACTTCAAATATTTTTTTAGATATTGCTTGATGAATTATTCCAGTTTTTTTCCACTCATTTATCAAATCAGGAAATAAAGTAATTACATTGTATTTATTCATTTACTAATTAATTTTTTATCAATCTTCTTAAATTCCGTATAAAGTGTATTTCTAATTACTGGAACCTTATTTTCTTTTTGTATTAAATCTATAAATTCATCAGCAGTAGTTTCTTGACCATGGTCTGCACCAGATGCTCTACTTATATTTTCATTTATTAAAGTTCCTCCTAAGTCATTTACACCTGCGTGAAGAAGTTTTGCTGCACCATCGTGTCCAAGTTTTACCCAACTAGCCTGTATATTATTTATATCGTTATAAAAATAAATTCTTGCTAAAGAATGAACTAATACTACCTCATCCCAAGTTGGTCCAGGCATACTTTTACCTTGAACAAATATTGGTGAACCCATATGTACAAATGGCAAAGGAACAACTTCTGTAAATCCATTAGTTTTTCGCTGTAAATTTCTTATGAGTGAAAAATGATTTACCCAAGAATCAATGTCATCAATATGACCAAACATAATAGTTGCTGTTGATTGTATTCCCATAGAATGAGCTACTTCCATAACATAAGACCATTGCGCAGATGTTATTTTGTCAGGACATAGATATTTTCTAATTCTATCATCCAAAATTTCAGCAGCTGTACCAGGCAATGTATTTAAACCTGCTTCTTTTAACATTAATAAATACTCTTCTACTGATTTATTTATAGTATGTGCTCCTTGCCAAATTTCCAATGGAGTAAAACCATGAATATGCATTTCTGGTAATACATTTTTAATTTCTTTTACCATTTTTAAATAAAACTCACCTGTGTAGTCGGGGTTTATTCCTCCTTGTAGGCATACTTCAGTTGCCCCCATTTCACTGGCTTCAATTGTTCTTTGTACAACTTCAGGAATATCAATTGAGTAAGGTTTCTCTTTCAAATCAAAACTTTTAGGACCTTTTGAAAATCCACAAAAACCACATTTATAATAACATTGGTTTGTGTAGTTAATATTTCTATTTTTAACAAAAGATACTGTATTTGCATTAAGTTTAAAATTTAATTCATTAGCAACAGAAGCTATTTCATTGACTCCAAGACCTTGAGTTCTAAACAATGTCAAAAGTTCTTCATCCTCAATTGAATCTCCAGAAACTACTTTGTTTAATATTTGATCAAAATTTTGAAATTTGAAGTTACTTAATTTATTTAAATAATATTTATTTAAAACTGGTAATTGTTTTCCTGAACCTGGTGCCCAGGTGGAATCTTCCCTTCTATAACCTCTTACATCTCTTGTTTGTAAATATCTATAAAACCTTGATTTATCAAACATAGCTCTTGCTTCTTCTAAGGTAATTATTGGTGAGAATAAAGTTCTTTCATAGAAGTTATACCCATTAAGATTTTGAAGCTCTTTAATTTGCTCAGAATTCCAATCTCTTAAAAATAAATCATTAACATTTGCATTTAATAATTCAATTACTTCTTCTTTGTTGTCTGCATATGCTGAGATTAAAAATTTATTTGAAGTGGTAAGTTTCGAAATTATTTTTGCATCATTTGAACTTTGAACAAAAACTACTCTAGGTTTTATTCTGTCAATAATATCTAAAGCTATTTCAATATTTTTCGAATATTTATAAACAAGTCTCGCAGGGTCTAAATTTTTTACAAGTTTAATATCTTTGTCAGAAAATAACCAAATATCAGCATCTTGTTCTAAATCTTGAGATAATGTTTGAAAATTTAGTTTATATAAATTTAATAATTCTATTTTTGAATTTCTCTTCAATAAAAAAGAAGTGGTTCCTTCTTTTTTTCGTGAACTTAAATAGATATTATTATCACTATCACACGGTCTAATTCTTAAAAAAGAAATATTTTTATTCATTAATTAACGGATACCCATCTGTATCAATAATATTATTAATTTTTTCAAATATTTCTTCATTAATCCAATCTTTTTTAATAAATTCAGGATATACAGGAAGTCTTTTAGTTAATTTTTGATCTGTAGAGTTAACTGATTCATTCAAATTTTCAATATTTGGCCATAAATGATCTGGGTTTACCCAATCTATTGTTAATGGAGAAATCCCACCTAGATCATTAATTCCACTTTTTAGATACTTATTTATATCAGGAGATAAATTTGGCGGTACTTGTAAGGAAATATGTTTAGGTGCATAAATTCTTGTTGTTGCAATAATCCTTAAAAACAAATCGTTGGTAATTTCTGCGTTAAATTTCATTTGAGTGTTGACTTTAGCCCTAAAATTTTGAAGTATTATTTCTTGAATTGTAAAGTTATTTTCAATCAAATGTATCAACTTAGTAATATCTTCAATCAACTCATCTTTTGTAGTAGTTAACCCAAGAAGAAGACCAGTAGTCATAGGATATTTATTTTCTTTAGCATTTTCTAATGTCGAAATACGTAAATCAGGAGACTTTGTAGTAGTTGCAAAATGTGGCATCCCTTTTGTAAATAAATTTTTAGAGAAGCTCTCAATCATAATTCCGCCAGAGGGTGAAACTTTTTTAAAATCTATAATTTCCTCAGCACTCATGAGTCCTGGATTAGCATGGGGAAATAGTTGAAAATTTGAATTTACTAATTTCATAGAATGAACAAGATATTCATGTGTCGAATCAAAACCGTAGTTATTTAATTGAGTTCTTGCAAAGCCCCAACGTTCTTCAGGTTTATCACCTAGTGTAAACAATGCTTCATAGCACCCTGCTTTTTCACCCGCAGCTGCAATAGATCTCACATCATCTTCATTTAAATAAGTTCCACCTTCGGAAGGTGATTTAACAAATGTACAATATGAACATTTATCTCTACACATTGTTGTCAGTGGTATGAAAACTTTTGGGCTGTAAGTAATCTTATTACCAAAAAAAGAAGTTTTTTTTTCGAAAGCTTTTTCCAATAATTCAGATGTGGGTTCACCCCCAAATATTGAATTTTCGATATTTTTGTATAATGACATCATATAAATAGTTGTTCAGCTATATTATTACTGATTGTACAACAATAAATCACTTTTATAGGAAAGGTAACATGATTAGAGTCTCGTTGGCTGGTTTCGGAAGAATCGGAAGAGACGTATTGCGTCAAACCATAGACAGGGACGATATACAAATAATTTCAATATCCGATACTGCTGATAAAGCAAATTTAGTTTATCTTTTAAAATATGACTCTATCTATGGAAGATTTGGTAAAGAAGTTTTAGAAACTGAAAATGGAATTTCAATTGATGGTACCGAAATTTTATTTAACAATTGGAAAAATGCTGATGAATCAAATTGGAGTTCTCTTGATGTTGACGTTCTTGTTCTCGCTACAGGTAAATCTCAAACTAAAGAAGAAGTTGATCTTCACATTTCTAAAGGGTGCAAAAAAGTAATCGTTGCATCTACCCCATCTAACTTAAATGAGTTTCCTATTTATATACCAGGTGCAAATGATGAAAATATTGATTTTAATAATGATGTAATCTCATTAGGTTCAAATACAGCTAATGCAGTTTGCCCAATTTTGTTTGAATTAAATAAAGCAGTAGGTATAGAGAGAGCATTTTTAACTACTGTTCATGGATACTCAAATTCAAACAGACTAGCTGACGTAGCTGGAGAAGGTTTAAGATTAAACAGAGCTGCTGGCGAAAATATAATACCTTCAATTACAAAATCATCGGAGGTTATAGAGACTGTCTTACCTTTTTTAAAGAACAAAGTTGCTTCATCTTCTATGACTGTACCAATTCCGGATGGTAGTACTGTTGATTTAACAATTGATATTGAAAAAGAATCCACCATTGATGAAATTAATAATCTAATACAAGAATTTTCAATTAATTCTCTTAAAAATATTATTGGAATTACGTATGATCCAATTGTGTCCTCAGATGTTGTAAAAAGTTCCCTTTCTGGACTAGTAGATGGATTGTCCACAATGAGTATTAAGAATAAAAAAATTAAATTAATAATCTGGTTTGACAATGGTTGGGGTTATTCAGCAAGAATTATTGACACTATTAATAAATTAAATTTGGAGAATAAATGACAAATATAGCTATAAATGGATTTGGAAGAATTGGTAGGTCTATTCTTAGAATCATAGTTGAGTCTAATTCTGATATAAATGTTGTAGCTATCAATGATTTAGGTGACTACCCAAATCTTGCTTATCTATTAAAACATGACTCTGTAATGGGGATATTATCTAATAACGTTTCTGTTGAAGGTGACATTTTAATTGTTGATGAAAGAAAGATTAAATTAACTTCAATTAAAGATCCTAGTCAATTACCTTGGAAAGAATTAAATATAGATGTTGTTATTGAATCAACAGGAATATTTAGAGATAATGCTTCTCTTCAAAAACATATTTTAGCTGGAGCAAAAAAAGTTATATTAACAGTGCCTCCAAAAGATGACATTGACGCAACTATAGTTCTTGGTGTAAATAATGAAGATTTAAAACCAGAACATAAAGTTATTTCAAATGCATCTTGTACTACTAACTGTTTAGCTCCAATTGCTAAAGTTCTTGATGATAATTTTGGTATTAAATCAGGACTCATGACAACAGTTCATGCTTACACTAATGACCAGGCTTTAGCAGAAGGTACTCATAGTGATTTCAGAAGAGGCAGAAGTGCTACACAAAACATTATACCTACCTCTACTGGAGCTGCTAAAGCAGTAGGTATGGTCCTTCCTAAACTAAAAGGAAAATTAGATGGAATGGCAATGCGTGTTCCAGTACCCGATGGTAGTGTTGTAGATTTAGTTGTTGAGTTAGAAAAAAATGTAACAATAGAAGAAGTAAATAAAGCAGTTAAAGAAGCTTCTGAAACAACACTTAAAGGAATTCTTGAATATTCTGAGGTACCTCTTGTTTCAACTGATATATTGCAGAATCCACACTCCAGCATATATGATGCTAGTTCGACACAAATTATTGATAAAAATCACGTAAAAGTGGTTTGTTGGTATGACAACGAATGGGGTTATTCAAACAGAGTCGTGGATCTAATAAGTGAACTTTCATAATGAATAGTAATCTACCAAAAGCACCGGAAGCCATTGGAAATTATGTTACTTTCAAAAAAGCTGAAAATTTAATCTTTACTTCAGGTCACATACCTGTTGGAGAAAATAACTTTTATGGAAAAATTCCATCACAAGTAAATGTAGAAGATGGCTACAAAGCCTCTTCATACTGTGCTGAATTAACAATAGCAACTCTTAGCAAAAATTTTGAAATTGAAAAATTACAACCTTTAAATGTTGTTGGTTTTATAAACTCTGATTTTGATTTTAAAGACCATGCTAAAGTTTTAAATGGGTTTACTGATAAACTTTCGGAATACTTTACTGAAAAAGCAACTAGATCTGCAGTGGGTGTTCAAAGTTTACCATTAAATGTTTGTGTTGAAGTCCAATGTATATTTTTACATGAATAAATTAATAGCTATATCTACAGGAGTTAAAGATGTTGATATGGCTCCTGGGAACATACCATGTGTTGTTATAAACATAGATTTTGTTGAGCTCTGCAATAAGTTTGGAAATACAGCAGTTGTATTAGGACCTCAAAAAAATTTAAACGAAATAAATTTAAAAGGTTTTGATGCATTAATTATTTCAGGTGGTGGTGACATTGACCCAATTAATTATGGAGAAAAAAAATCTGATAAAACAATTAGAATTTCAACAGATAGAGATAATACTGAATTACAACTTCTAAAATCTGCAGAACAAAATAATATAAAAACTTTAGCAATTTGTAGAGGAAATCAATTGTTAAATGTATATAAAGGCGGTTCCTTATATCAAGATATTTCAGATGCAGGATTTAATACTATTAAGCATGATCGTCCATTTGAATATGCAAGATCTCATATTCATAATGTTGAAGTAGATAAAAATTCAAAACTTTTCAATATACTGAATAAAACAATTTTTGGTGTAAATTCAATTCACCATCAAGCAATTAATAAATTAGGTAAAGATTTAAAAATTAATGCAAAAGCTCCTGATGAGATTATTGAAGGTATAGAAAGCACTACATCATGGGATGCTATTGGGGTGCAATGGCATCCAGAAAATATGACGGAAGATGAAATTAGTATTAAGTTATTTAGCTGGATTAATAGTTAATTTATTTTCATTTAAACTTAAAATATCATTTTTGTAATTGAAAAAATCTTTGTTATAAGGAATCTCAAATTCATTAAAGCCTTCAACCCTACAAAATATTAAATTATTATAAATAGAATAATTAAGTAATTTTTGTCCGCTTTTATTTATTATTGATTTTATAAAATATCCCGGCCAAGGTAATTTATCTTTATTTAATAATGTATTGCAATATTTTTTCGAGATATACACATTATGATTTCTTAAAAGTTCTACTTCATTTATGTTTTTAATTTTATTAAATTTTATTAAATTTCTATCTTTTAAATGTTTTTTAAAATCTTCGACGATATAGATTTCATCATCAATAATAAGTTCAATAGCTTTTAAATTTAAATTTTTAAAAAATGAATCGAATTTAATATATTGATACCCATATAAAGAATGAGGTTTACCTAATTTTGCAACTAAATACGTTTCAGTCAATAAATTCAACTGTAGATTGTAGACCTTCTTCATCTGCAGCAGCTTGAGCTACAGTTCTTATTGCCCTTGCTACCCTACCTCTTTTTCCAATGACTCTACCCATATCATCAGAGGAAGTTCTTACTTCTATGGTTACTTTTTCATCATCTGAAGCTGCAACGGTTACGTTTACAGATTTCTTGTCTTCAACAATCTGACTAACAATATATTCAACTACATTTTTTACAATAGATTCAGATGACATTTATTCCTCTTCTTTAGTAACAACTTCAGCATCAGATGCTGCGTTTTCTTCATTTGTAGCAGATGCTTCTTGTTTTTTTATTTGAGCTTTAGAACTACTTTTAATCTTATCCGCAGGAGGTTTAGGTATTGAAACAACCTCACCTTTAGAAGAACGCCATTGGGCCCATGCTCCAGAAATTTCAAGAAGTTTTTGTGCTCTTTCAGAAGGTTGTGCACCTTTATCTAGCCATGAAACAGCTTTATCAACATCTATTTCAACTGTTGATGGGTTTTGATGGGGATCATAAAACCCTAAATCTTCAATAAATCTTCCATCCCTTGGTGAACGAGAGTCTGCAACTACAACTCTATAGGTTCTAGTTTTCTTTTTTCCTCTTTGTGCCAGTCTAATTTTTACAGACATTAATATCCTTTATTTAAATTGCAGTACATTATATTAGTTTAAGTAAAATCTAAAACGTACATAAATTAGATTAACTTCTTGTAAAAAATAACTACTAAAGAAATAATGTTTTGGTAATCTGTTTTAGATGGAAGTTATTGAAGTATCACATCCTCTTAAAGATCATTATTTAACAATTTTAAGAAATAAAAATACTAACTTTGAAGCATTTAGAAACTATTCTTCAAAATTATCTTATATTCTTTTCCTTGAAGCATCAAAAAACATCTCTCTAAAAGATATAGAAATTGAAACACCGCTAACTAAAACAATTGGATATGAAATTGAAAATGAAAATGTTGCAGTAGCAGTTCTCAGGGCTGGTTTAGGCCTAGCTGATGGAATTAAAGAACTTTTGCCGAATACCTCTTTTGGTTATATTGGTGTTCAAAGAAATGAAGAAACAGCAAATCCTGAGTATTACTATGAAAACTTACCTGAACTTAAAAATAAAAATGTATTTATTCTGGAACCAATGCTAGCTACAGGTGGATCTTTATCGTTTGCAATAGATAAAGTTAAAGAGTATCACCCAAAAAATATTTTTGCATTAACTGTAATTTGTGCACCTGAAGGAATAAATAAATTAAAAGAAAAACATCCAGACATTACTTTAATTACTGCAAGTATTGATGAAAAATTAAATGAAAATTGGTACATAGTCCCAGGACTTGGTGACATGGGAGATAGACTTTTTGGTACCGTTTAATGAAAAGGTGCATACTTTTAATAATTGACTCTCTTGGTGTTGGTGAAGCACCTGATGCTCAAGAATATAACAACTTAGGTACAAACACACTAGGAAATGTTGCTATTGCAAATAACGGTATCTATTTACCAACATTTGAATTTCTTGGATTTGGTAAAATCACAAATGTAAAAGGGATGAAAAATACTTTTAACTCTACAGTTGGAAGGCTCTCAGAAGTCTCAAAAGGTAATGATTCTACTACTGGTCATTGGGAGATTGGAGGTTTAGTAACTGAAAAAGAATTCGGTATTTTCCCAAATGGTTTTCCAACAGAATTAATTGACACAATCGAAAAAGAAGCAAATTGTAAATTTATTGGTAACAAGCATGCTTCAGGAACAGAAATTCTAGAAGAGCTTGGTGAACACCACTTACAAACTGGAGATTTGATTCTTTATACATCAGGAGATTCAGTTTTTCAAATTGCTGCTCATAATGAAATATGTAGTATTGAAGATCTTTATGCAATTTGCTCAATCGCAAGAAAGTATTGCGATGAATACAATATAGGTAGAGTTATCGCCCGACCTTTTATAGGAAATTTACATAATTTTACTAGAACTTATGACAGAAAAGATTTTGGGATACAGCCCCCCGGAGACACAATTTTAAAATTATTACATGAAAATAATTTTTCTACATATGGAATCGGTAAAATTATGGATTTATTTGGAACGGAATTTCTGACCAATCATATTCACACAGAGGGAGATGAGCATGGTTTGAAAATCTTGTTTAATGAAATTAAAAATGGTGATAATCAGTTTATTTTTGTAAATTTAGTTGATTTAGATATGCTTTATGGTCATAGAGAAGATCCATCTGGATATTATGAAGGCTTGAAAATTATTGATAAATACCTTAAAAAAATTATTGAGAGCCTAGAAAATGATGATTTATTAATTATTTCAGGAGATCATGGAACTGATCCAACTGATGGTAACACTGATCATTCAAGAGAATACGTTCCTCTAATTGCTTACAAAAAAAATTCAAAAAAGACATACCTAGGTGACTTGACCGGTTTTTATAATATTGGTAAAACTATTGCTGATTATTTCAATATAAAAAATCAGTTACCTGGAGAAAGCTTTTTAAAAGATATTTAAGTAATATTTATTTATGAAAAATAAAATTTTAGAAGCGAAATCACATATTGAAAAAATAATACATTCAAATAAAGTAGAGTCATTAATCGTTCTTGGTTCTGGTATGAGTGGTTTTGAGGATAATTACGATCATATTGCACAAATAAATTACTCAGAAGTTCCTCATTTTCTCAAACCATCAATAGAAGGTCATTCTGGAAAATTATCATTCGTTAAAATCAATAATCAAATAACTGGAATTTTATCTGGAAGAGCCCATTATTACGAAGGGTATCCAATTCATGAACTTGTTTTACCTATTCGAGTTTTCAGTTTACTCGGAGTTAAAAAAATAGTTCTAACAAATGCAGCTGGCGGTATAGCAGATAATTATGTTCCAGGTGACATAGTAGCAATTAACGACCACATAAACCTCACTGGCAACAATCCATTAATAGGTAAAAATTTAGAAGAATTTGGTCCACGATTTCCAGATATGTCAGAAGTGTATTCAAAATATTTTTTAAATATAGCAAAGAAAGTTTCAGAAAATACTTTTGAATTTAAAACTGGAGTTTATGCGTGGTTCACAGGACCTTCTTATGAAACACCTGCTGAGGTACAGTTTGCTAAAAATATTGGTGCAGATCTTGTTGGAATGTCAACTGTTCCAGAAGCAATTGTTGCTAAACATTGCGGAATGGAAGTTGCAGCATTTTCATTAGTCACAAATCTTGCAGCTGGTATAAGTAAGAATCCACTAGATCATAATGAAGTAATTGAGATTGCAAATAATTCAAAATTAAAATTACAAAGCTTCATGAAAGAATTTTTAATAGCTATAAATACTGATAAATAATTAGTTAAATTACAATATCAATATGAAAATTGCTGTTTGTGCTAAACAAATTCCTGATCCAGCTATTGAAATTTCTTATGAAAAAGGACATATAAAAAGACCAGAAGAACAAGTTCTGGATGATACTGATAGATATGGTATTGAGTTAGCACTTCAACTCAAAGAAAAATTTGATGCTGAAGTAACAATTTTATCTATGGGTCCTAAAGGTACTTTAAAAGGTGTACAGCAAGCACTTCAAATGGGTGCAGATAAAGCGATGATAGTATCCGATGAAAATCTTTCAGGAGCAAATTCATTAACTACATCTAATGTTTTAAGTGAACTAGCTAAACTATCTGAAGCTGATTTAATTATTTTAGGTACAGAGTCAACAGATGGTTATTCCGGAACAGTTCCACAACAAATTTCAAGATATTTGAACTTGGATTGTATTTCTTATGTAAAAGCTGTAGAGGTAAATTCAGAAAAAGTTATTTTAACTAGACAAACTATAGAAGGTTCAGAAAAAGTTGATATGCCAGATAAATGTGTTATTTCTGTCACTGCAGGCGGCGTAGAACCTAGGTATCCAAATTTTAAGGATATAATGGCAGCAAAATCAAAATCAATTCAAGAAATACCATTAAACAACTTAAATTTAACAGCTAAAAATAATCTAAAATTTATCGATATAGAAGAAGTTGAATCTTCTAAGAATGGACAAAAAGTAATAGATGACGGTGAAGCACATAAATTTATTATTGAAAAACTTAAAGAATTAAAAATATTATGAAAGCTCTTATTATTTCAGAAGTAATCGATGGGAAATTAGGTTTAGGTTCGTTAGAAATTATTTCTAAAGTTAGAAATCTTAATATAGAGTTTCAATTAGTTACGGTTGGTGTTGATGATGTACCTACTATTGGTTCAGACTCTTTTAAACAAACTTATTTAAAAAGATCTTCAAACTCACTTCAATACAATAAAGTCGCAGATTACATAAATAACATCATACAAAATGAACAGGTAAATTTAGTCTTAGCGTCTTCAACTTATCAATGTAGAGATATAATCTCATTTCTTTCTGTTGATTTTAATTCAAGTCCCGTGTCAAATGTTATAGATTTTTCAATAGAAAATCATAAAGTACAAACAGTAAATTCTATAAATGGAGGCAATCAACTTTATAAAACTGAAGTTGATTCAGAAGTTTCATTTTTACTTATTCGGCCAAAATCTTTTGAAGCGGTAGATATTGAATTAAACTCAAATTACATTTCTATAGACGTAGAAGACGGAATTACAAAAATTTATGATATTCACAAGGAAGAAAAAAAAGGTCCTCAACTAGAAGATTCGAAAGTTGTAGTTTCAGCTGGTAGGGGTATGGTTGATGTATCAAACTTAAGTATTATTAATGAACTTGCATCAAAACTTAATGCAGCAGTTGGTGGAACTAGAGCTATAGTTGATGCTGGATGGATGCCTTACTCGCAACAAGTAGGTCAAACAGGTAAAACAGTTAAACCAGATTTATATATTGCATGTGGTATCTCTGGCGCTACACAACATCAAGTTGGCATGAAAGATTCCAAATTTATAATTGCTATAAATAAAGATGAAGAAGCTCCAATTTTCCAAATTTCTGATCTTGGTATTGTTGGAGATACACTTAATATCTTACCGAAATTGATTGAAAGTATTTAAAATTTAAAGTTAAAAGGTAGAATTTCTTCAAATTTATATTCTACAAAATCTGATTCACTCACTACCAAAACAGTTTTAGTATCAAATTCAGCTAATCTTTGTCTTGAAATCCCACAAGGAAAAAGAGCTGTATCAGATTTTGCATCAATACAAGCAACAGCAATGGTATCAATTTTCTTTTCACCCTCAGATATTGCTTTCACGACTGCTACATCTTCAGCACAAACTGTTGCAGGGTAAGAAGCGTTTTCTATATTACAACCTGTATATATATTTCCCGAATCAGTTACAAGTGCCGCACCAACTCTAAAATTTGAATACGGTGCATAAGCTTTTTTTGCAACTTCTCTTGCTAAATCTGCGAGTTCATTATTAATCATTATTTAAAATATTTTCAAATTGCTCTTTAGTTTTTGTATAAATTCTTGAACCTGAACCAGGTTCCATAGTAACTCCATACAAAACATCACCAGCATGCATAGTTTGTTGTTGATGAGTCACAATAATATACTGAGCATCACTTTTTACATGATTTAATAAGTTAATCATTCTATGCAAGTTTGCATCATCTAAAGCAGCTTCAACTTCATCTAAAATATAAAAAGGACTTGGAAAAGATTTAAAAATTGAAAATAAAAAAGCTATTGCAGCTAAAGACCTTTCACCTCCAGAAAGTAAACTTAATTTTTTAACTTTTTTACCTCTAGGTTGAACAGTAATTTCAATACCTGTGTTTAAAATATCTTCTTTATCTGTAAATGATAATTTGCCATTTCCACCTGGAAAAAGTGTTGAAAATATTTCTTCAAAGTGTACTGAAATAGAATTAAATGATGATTCAATCCTAAAAATTATTTCTTTTTCTACATCTTTAATATTTTCAAGTAGTTCATGCTTTGCTTCATTAAGTTCTTCTATAGTTTTATTAATATCCAAATATCTAGAATTTAATGATTCAAAATCTTCCATTGCTAAATAATTAACTACACCAATTTGATCTAATTTTTGATTTAGTAAATTAATTTCATTTTCCAATGAATATTGTTCAACACTAGTAACGTCAAAATTAGAAATTTTTTCTAAATCATAATTAAAAATATTAGAAAGATTTGCAAATATTCTTTGTTTGTTATTTTGTTTCTCTGATTTATTGATAATGATGTTAGTTTTTTTATCTTTTAAAGAATATATTTGTTTAGTTAACTGCTCAATTTGAGTATCAATCTCAATAATTTTTTTATTTGAATTACCATATTTACCATCAAAATAATCAGATTTAATTTCTAAAGTATCTGAAGTTTTATTTGAAAATAAAATAAATTCTTTAGTGGCATCAATAATATTTTGTAATTGCAATAAGTTATCTTCATTTGAAAAACTTGATAAATGTTTTTTTTCAATGAGAAACTCTTCATTTTGAGCTATTAAAGTTTTAATTCTTTCTTGTGATGAAGCAAGTTGATTTGAGACAGTTGAAATTTCTTGTTCAAAGATTTTTATTTGATTTTCTAAATCAATTTTATGGTTTAATAAATCTGCTTTAAATTCTTCTTTTTCAGATATAGAATTTAATAAGTTAAGTTTTTTCTCAAGTTCTAAGTTTTTATTCTCATTTGTTTCTTTAAAAAACATTAACTTTTCATTAGATGAGTTAATTTCTCTTTTATAAATATTATTTGAATGCGATGAATAGTTATCTAAATTTAATTTATTTGAATTACTTTTTAGGAAATCTTTTTCAACTTCATTTAACAAGCTGATAGATATTTCAAAATCTGACTTCCAGTGTATTAGTTCTTTGCTGAAATTTTCAATATTAATATTTAGTTCATTTATTTGTGAAGTTAAAGTTTTAATCTCACTCTGTAATAATGCTTCATTAACTTCTATCGAAGCTGAAGATTTTTGAATTATATCTTCAAGCGATTTTTTCATCTCAGAGTGTGAATTTTGTAAAACTACTAAATCATTTTTTTTACTAATTAGTTGATTAGAAAGTGAGTTTATTTGTTGACTATTTTGATTAATTTTTTTATTTATGTTTAAAATTTCATCATTTTTATTAAGTTCATCTCTTTCAAGATTATCTTTTCGTTCATTTGCTATCTGAGCAATAGATCTAAGTTGTTCAGAAATATTTAAAAATTTATTGGAAGAGTCCTTTAATATAGAACCAATTGATACTCCATCTCCCAGTTCAGAATTTAAATTATTCTTTTCAACTTTTAAATTGTTAATTTTATTTTCTAAACTAAAAATTTCTTTATTTATCTGGATTTCTTCATCTGATAAATTATGTAATATTTCTTCTAATTTTTTAAAGTTAAAAATATTCAAAGTAAGATTTTTAACTTTTAACTGGTCAGTAATTTCAGAATGAAGTTTTGCTTGCTCTGCTTGATCTTGTAAAGGCTTCAGTTGTTTTTTAATTTCTCTAAGAACATCTTTAGCTCTTTTTATTTCTTTTTCTCCAGACTCAATTCTTTTTAAAGATTTTTCATTTTTTATTCGCAATGGAAGAATTCCAGAAGCCTCTTCAATTGTTACTCTATGATCTTCAGGTTTTGAATTTAATATTTCAGCGATTTGTCCTTGAGATATAATTATGTGCTGTTGTTTGCCAATTCCAATATCACTTAGAAACTCTTGTATATCTAGCAATCTACAATTTAATCCATTCATAAAATATTCTGAGGTACCGTCTCTAAATAGTTTTCTACCTATAGAAATTTCCGTTGTACCATTAAAATTTTGTGGGTCAACTTGGAAATTTAAATAGACCTCTGCAAAACCTTTTTGTGATAATTTTTCTGTTCCTGCAAATATAACATCTTCCATTTTGTTAGTTCTTAAACTTGCTGGACTTTGAGTTCCGAGAACCCAAGATATTGCATCAACAACGTTAGATTTTCCAGAACCATTTGGTCCAACTACTACATTTACTTTGTCAGAAAGAAGAATGTGAGTCTTTTCAGCAAAAGACTTGAACCCATTAATATCTAATGATTTTAAATACATTTATTACCCTGTTGTTAATCTAATAATAGTTGTAAAAAGTACTATTTGTTTACAATTTCAGAAAAAAATTAAATTACATTAATTTTTATATTTTTTATATCTTGTGTGTTTGTTGAATAAAATTTTTCAATATATTCATATGGAAAAGATGAAATAAATCCTTTATCGTATAAAAATTTAGTAGCTGCTAAGTCTACCCCTCTTTTGTTTCCATCAAGACACTTAAATAAAAATGTATCTTTATTATTAGTAAAAAATAAGACACCCTCAGCACCAGATTTTGCAAGAGAATCATTAAAACTATGTTTGATTATATTTGTATCAGTCCTATTTGTTCCACCAATTAATTCAGGAAATGAGTTATAAGCACTAAACATTTGATACCAAACATCTGAGTCAGCACTTTCTTGAATTTTATTGACAGCTAAACAGAAATCTTGTGGATTTACCTTTAATGCTGGTAAGCCACATCCATCAACACTATAAACTAAAAAACTATCATTAAAAATTTTTTTAAAATATTCCTCTATTCTTATTTGTGTTTCATGTTCTCTTGAAGTGTAATTCTCAAAACTAGCATCGATTAACTTTGCAAATATCAACATGGACAAATGTTTTCCTGAACAATTATTGTGCAACTGATTAAATTTTTTATTTTGTTTTAAAAGTGAATCTGCTGTATCTTCATGAAAAGGTCTCTGGGGACCACATAATAGATGATTGAGATCTATATTATACTTTAAAGCTAACCTTGCGATAAGATCTGTATGAATGACTTCAGCTGAATGAGACGAAGCAAATATAGCAACTTCTTCGTTGGAAAATTTTATATTTTGATTTTTTGCTTCAATTAATAAAGGAAGTATTTGGAATGGTTTAACTGAAGAACGAGGAAAAATAAAATCATTAGTTTTATTGAAATTATCATAAATAAAAACATTATGAATAGATTCTATAAAACCTTCTCTTTCTATTAGTACATCTAATTTATTAATTTTTGACATTTCCCACAAATATAAGTAGCTCTTTTATCAATATATATTTTATCAACTTTAGACTTACAAAAATTGCATTTATCTTTTTGGTAAATTTTCAAAAAGTTTTGATTTTTTCCATATTCACCATTTGGAAGAAAATAGGACAAATCTTCTAAAGTTGTTCCATTATTTTTTATTGCAGAATTTAAAACCTTTTTAATGTTATTAAAAATTAATTTCCATTCATTCTCTGACATGTTTGATACTTTAGTATCTGGATGAATCTTTGAAAGATACAAAATTTCATTACAATAAATATTTCCAATACCACTTATGTTTTTTTGATCTAGAAGAAATTTTTTAATATTTTGTTTTTTTCTTTTAGAATTTTCTATAATTTCAAGCTTTTCTAAATATTTTAAATTTAACGAGTCAGGACCAAGGTTTAACAAATATTGTTTTAATTCAATTTTATTTACAACTTTTATAAAACCGAATTTTCGTACATCTTGGTAATTAACTTTATCTTTTTCAAAATCTAAAATTACATGAGTAAATTTATTTGGTTTAGCATTAAGCATAACTCTACCCGTCATACCTAAATGTATAGCAATAGAAAAACTTAAAAAATCTAAGAAAATAACCTTGCCTTTTCTATTAATAGAAATTAACTTTGAACCTAAAACAGGAGTACGACTATTAAATCTTCCAATTCGTTTATCTAGAATCTTAAATTTTATTAATTTTTGTCCTATAAGTGCAGATGTAAGTGATTTTCTGACAGACTCTACTTCTGGTAATTCAGGCATTTAATTTATTTAATGCATCTTTAGCAGCTTCTTGCTGAGCACTCTTTTTAGATTTACCTTCACCACTACCAATAATTTCTTCTTCTAGAAAAACTATCGATTGAAAACTTTTATCATGGTCAGGACCAAATGCTTCATCTGAGTAAGTTACTTTTTTACCTTTTTTTGCATAAACCTCTTGAAGTCTTGTTTTATAATCTTTTTCACCCGGATATTCTGATAATTCTTTTATTCCAGGATAAATAAATCTAGATACAAAATTATTAACTGCTTTTAAGCCACCATCAAAATATAACGAAGCAATTAATGCTTCTACTGAATCTTCTATTATGGAATCCTTATTTCGTCCACCTGTAGAATCTTCGGAAGTACTTAAATAAATAAAGCTACCAATATCAATTTTTTTTCCTAATTTAACTAAATTAGATTGATTTACAGCACTAGATCTTATTTTTGTTAACATTCCCTCATCAAAATTAGGATAATTAGTAAATAAATATTCTGTTAAATCAAAATCTAAAATAGCATCTCCAAAAAATTCATATCTTTGGTTGGAGGTTAGCTTTGGATTTTCATCAATATATGATTTGTGGGTAAGTGCAATCTTCAAATAATTTATATTTTTAAATTTATAATTTATGTTTTTTTCAAAATTACTTAAATCTTTCATAAGTCCATATAAGCTGATGAAAATTTAGCAATAAATTCTTTTCTCAGCGCATTATCTGTAAATTTTATTCCGTTATAGGTTGCTATTTCGTTTGATGAACCATGTCCAATAATTACAACACCATTTACTCCTAATAAATATGAGGCATTTGTATTATCGGGGTTTAATTTGTCTTTTACTGGCTGCAAACTTTTTTTAACTGGTAACAATAATGGTTTAAATAAATTTTCTTTTAAAGATTTAGAAATAAAATCCAATTGAAGTTTCGCTGTACCCTCCATAGTTTTTAGCACAATATTTCCAGTAAATCCATCGGTGACAAAAACATCTACTGAATCTTTAGCAAAATCTCTACCTTCAACATTTCCAATAAAATTTAAAGAACTATTTTGAAGCAATTTATATGCTGCTTTTTCAATATCTCTTCCTTTAGTTTCTTCTTCACCGTTGTTTAAAAGACCAATTCTTGGATTTTCTTTTCCAAAAAGAATTTCAAATAGTTTCGATCCCATTACTGCGTATTGATATAAAATTTTAGGTTTAACATCCAAACTTGAGCCAGAGTCTAAAAGTATAACATTTCCACTAGGTGATGGGAGTACAGAGGCAACTGAAGGTCTTATTACATTTTTTTGCTTACCTAAAACTGAAATTGCACTTAATAGTGTTGCACCGGTTGATCCAGCTGAAAATACAGCTTGAGCTTTATTTTCTTCAACAAGCTTCATACATCCAACTATGGAGGAATTCTTTTTACTTCTCACGGACTTAATTGGGTCATCATTCATTGAAATAATTTCTGGATAGTGATAAACAGGAATCTCATGACTTCCTAGGTATGGATAAATTAAATTTTCATCACCACAAAGAACAACATTGATGTTATTTTCTTTAGCGCGAATAGCACCTTTGATAATTTCTATTGGTGCAAAGTCACCACCCATTGCATCTACAGCAATAGTTTTCATAAAATAATTAATTTACTTTAGGTTCTTTTACTTGTCTTCCGTTATAGGTGCCGTCTTCTGGATTAACTCGATGAGACTGTTTAGCTATCCCAGTTTCAGGATCTACAATGAAGTGCGGCTTTGAAATTTTATGAGTTGCTTTTCTACGTCTTGTTCTAGACTTAGACATTTTTTTCTTAGGTACTGCCATGCTTAATTTCCTTTCAAACTACAAATCTAGCTTACTTAGAGAAGAAAATGGACTTTCTTTTAAATTTTTTTCTAGATGATTACAATTATTACTATTTAAGTTTATACCACATGTTGCACACAACCCTTTACAATTTTTTTGGCAAATATAATTTTCATCCATCTTATCTAATATTATTTCAGATAAAAAAGGTAAAATATCAATGTTTTCTTGGCTCAAAATTATTTCATAATCATTCTCACTACTTAAATTGACTTTAAAGTATTTATAACTTGACTCATTGATAGTTTTTTCTTCTAAGCACCTTCCACAAGTTGCAATAATTTCAAACTTTGCATCTAAATTTAGCTTAAGAATCTCATCTTCAATGATAATTTTTATACTAGATTTAACAACAGATTGATTAGAGATTTGATTATTGCCAAGTTTAATTTCTAAGTTACCAATTCTATCTACTTCTATTGGCTTTTTAGCATACAACAATTCTATGGTTTTAAATACAGTTTGCATTTTTTTATAATTTATGGTTTGTCTATATTTCTTGGCTCTCTTAATTTTTGTTTTTCAGATTCAAGAAAAGTAACTAATTGAGTAGCTCTATGTAGCACTTCATCAATTTTTAAATCAATAGAATCTTCTACAGATGCTCTATAGTGTTGGGATTCTATCTCAGCTTGTTTAATAAGTGCATTTGCTTCTATAACTGCTTCTTGAAGAACATATGAATCTGCAATTAGTTTTTCAGACTCAACTTTTGCTGCTTTAATTATTTCTTCAGCTTCTTCCTTTGCTAGATTAATAAATGAATCTTGCTCTCTAACAATCCATCTAGCAGTCCTTAATTCAACAGGTATGGTGTCGATTATCTCGTCTAGCTCTTCAATTAATTCTTTTTTATTTAACCTGCTAACAATCGAGTTTGAATTTAATTTTTTTCTTAAGTTTTCTAAAGAGTCAACTAAAGAAATTTTTTTATTTGAATTTGATAACTCATTAAAATCAAGATTATTATCTTTCATTCTTCATCCTATTTAGTACTTCTTTTGGAACCAATGAACTTACATCCCCTCCATATGAATATATTTCTTTAACCATTGAACTTGATAAATAACCATATTCTGGTGATGAAGGTATAAAAATAGTCTCAAATGAAGCTAGTGTTGAATTTAATTGAGCCATTTGAAATTCGTAATCAAAATCAGTTATTGCTCTTAGGCCTTTCACTATAGCATTTACTTTTTTTTGCTCAGCAAAGTCAACTAAAAGACCTTCAAAACTATCGATTTCCACATTTGAATTTTTTTTAAAAATTTCTTCTAACATTAATTTTCTATCTTCTTTTGAAAATAACGATTTTTTTGAAGGATTAATTACAACACCAACCAATACATTGTTAAATATTTTTGAGCATCTGTTAATAACATCAATATGTCCATTTGTTGGCGGATCGAATGAACCTGGGATTAAAACTTTCATTTTTTTCTTATAAAGTAAATGATACTTTGTCCAAATTTTTTGTCTTTTTCAAATATTAAATTTTTACCTATTTCAAAGTTGTCAGAAGCAGAGTGCCTATGTACAATTAATCTTCCATCTCTTTCCATAAGTTTTTCTATAGCAATCAATTCGTTTGCAACTGTCTCTGTTTTTAATTTAAAAGGAGGATCGTAAAAAATAAGATCATATTCAAGAATCGAATTTTCAATAAAACTATGTACGGAAATGTTTGTAATTTTATAATTACTAATATGCTGTAGGTTTTTATTTAAAATTTTTACACATTCAATTGATTTTTCAACGAACGTAGCGTAATTGGCACCTCTACTTAAAGCTTCAATTCCTAAGCTCCCAGATCCTGCATACAAATCTAAAACATTTTTTCCAGGTATAAAAAATTGTAATGAGCTAAATATAGATTCTCTTACTTTACTCATCATAGGACGAGTATCAGGGCTATTTATAGTTTCTATAAATTTTGATTTATAAATTCCTGAAAGTACTTTCATGTGCTGCTTTCAACTTTGAAATAATTAGGAAAAAACATTTCAGCTTCTTTTAGTATTTTAGATTTTATTTTTTCATCATTGATAGAGTCAAATATATATTTAGATTCACTTAAGAGGTCATAATCAAATCTGAGATTTGCAACTTTAAGATCTGATTTTCCTGATTGACTTGTCCCCGTAACCTTACCTTCTCCCCTTATTTCTAAATCAATTTCTGAAAGTTTAAATCCATCATCTAATAGAACTATTGCTTCAAGTCTTTTTCTTCCATCATCACTTATGGTTGTAAGTGATTTCTTTTTGGTAATATGAAAAATGCACTCAGATTGCTTGTTTCCACGGCCAACTCTTCCTCTTAATTGATGTAATTGATTTAATCCGAATCTTTCTGCACTTTCTATAACCATCAATGATGCGTTAGGAATATCAATACCTACTTCTATAACAACAGTAGAAATTAATATATCTATTTCTCCACGTATCATTTTTTTCATAATTTCTTCTTTGTCTTCATTTGACATTCTTCCATGCAGTAATTTAACGTTATATTTTGTAAATTTTTCTGTATATTCTTGAAATACAACTTCTGCAGCTTGAATATCCGAATTTTCACTTTCCTCAATGAAAGGACAGACTACAAATATTTGAGATTTTTTATCCAAATGTTCTTTACATTTTTCAAATACTTTCAAATTATCAGATTCTAAACCATTGAATAGATGAGATTCTATTTTTTTTCTACCTGGGGGTAATTCATTTATTGTTGTTATATCAAGATCACCATAAATAGATAGCGCCGTTGTCCTTGGTATTGGCGTAGCTGTCATTACTAATTGGTCTGGTATAGTGTTTTCATTAGTTATTAGTTTTTTTCTTTGATCAACACCAAATCTTTGTTGTTCATCAATAATTGCTAAGCCAAGATTTTTAAATTTAATTTTTTCTTGAATTAAAGAATGTGTTCCTATATATAAGCCTGGCTCACCTTCCTTAATTTTTCTATCAATGATTTCTCTTTCTTTAGTAGAAGATGTTAATAAATATTGTTTAATTCCTGATTTACCTAGAAAACTTTTAAGAGATTTAAAATGTTGTTCACAAAGAACCTCTGTTGGAGCCATCAATGCTACTTGATATCCTGATTGTACTGTTGAGTAAATTGCAATTGAAGCAACAACAGTTTTGCCAGAACCCACCTCTCCTTGTAAAAGCCTTTTCATTGGATAATCATTTTTGAGGTCATCAAATATTTCAAAAGCTGCTTTCTTCTGAGAATTAGTGAGTGAAAATGGTAAATTACCTATATAATTTTCTACTTCATCTATTTTTACTTTGTATGAAAAACCTTTTGATTGTTTCTTATAATTTTTCTTTAAACTTTCAAAAATCACTCTTAAATATATAAATTCATCGATTGCAAGTCTTCTTCTAGAAGCATAATACTCATTTTTATCTTGAGGAAAATGTATTCCTTTCAAACTATCTAATCTATTTAGAAGATTAAAGTTTTTCAAAATAATATCCGGAAGAACATCCTCTATGCCAGGTTCTAAATCTTCTTTTTTTGTTGAAATAATATTAAATACTTGTTTTAATGCTTTTCTAATTGATGAACTAGTTATGCCTTCAAGTTTGTTATAAACGGGAATTAATGATCCAGTTTCATTGAGATCTTCTAAATCATCAAATTTTTCAATTGTTGGATTTTTATATTCAACTGTTCCTGATTTTTTAATTTCAGGCTTTCCCGAGATTGCAACTCTTTCACCTTCTTTAAATCTGGACTCGATGTACTGAGGACCAAACCACTTTGCATTTATAACTCCAGTATCGTCAGTAATAATTAATGTAGTGATTCTAAGTCTTGATCTAGTTGTAAAAACAGATACTTTTTTAATATACGCAATAACAGTAACTTCACTGTTAATATCATTATTAGTAATTTCCTCAATTAATTTGACTGAAGATCTATCAATATGTTTTTTTGGAAAAAATCTTAGTAAATCTGTTATTGAGAATAAATCGTTACGTTTAAGTAAACTATATCTTTTGTCTCCTAAACCATTTAAGGTGTCAAGATTAATATCACTTAAATATGTAAAACTTCTTTTAACCACAATCAAACATAACCCAAAAAGAATTTAAATGAAAGTACCAACAATTTTGCAAATTAGTTATAGTTAAAATTGAAAATTTAGAAGGAACTATGGCAAAAAAATGTGATATTTGTGGTAAAGGACCTTGGTTTGGAAAGCAAGTTACTTTTTCACACAAAAGATCAAGTAAAAAATGGTCAGCAAACATTCAAACTGTAAAAGTAGCTGACAGCACTAATACCAAAAAGATTAAAGCTTGTACTTCATGTCTAAAAGCTGGAAAAGTAGTTAAAGCTTAATGTCGCAAGGCGTTGTTAAGTCTTATGATCCTAATACAGGAAATGGAATTATTGTTTTAGACACTAATAAAGAAGAAGTATTCATTCAAAAAGGATCTTTAAAAGGTTCCATCTTTATAACTTTAAGGCAAGGTCAGAGAGTCAATTTTGACATTGTTGAAGAAGGTAGTTTACCAATAGTTAAAAATATAAGAATTGGGCAAGGTATATACTAATACCTTAATGCTGCTCTTAGATTTAAAGAAAAACAATAGACAATTAATTGAAGATCATTTTTTTAGTTTATGTTGTGATACGTATGTTGAAGGGAAACTTGAAGGTGGACAATCTGTAGCAGACGAAAAATTATCAAACTTAGATATTTCAAATTACTCTAAAAAACGTAATAATGTACTTCCTGAACATCAAAGAGGTTCATCCTATTTATCACCATATATAAGACATGGATTAATTTCTCTAATTGATGTTTGGAAAAGAGTTGAATCATTTCAATATGAAGATAAAAGTAAGTTTAGAGATGAGCTTTTATGGCAAGAATTTTCAAGACATCTATACGCAATTATCGGAAAAAAATCTAATAAAGCACTAAATTTTAAAGTTACTACTGATAGGAAATTAGATTTAAATCTAACAAATAATATGAATTGTATTTCTCACATAAAAAAGGAACTTGAGAATACTGGCTATATAGTTAATCAGACAAGAATGTGGTTTGCTTCCCATTTTGGATTAAGAAATCACGAAAATTGGGAAACACATGAAGACTACATGTTTAAACACCTACTAGATGGATCTAGATTTTCAAATAGACTTGGTTGGCAATGGGTAATGGGAAATCAAACAGGAAAAGTATATGGCTTTGCTAAAAATCAAGTACAAAATAGAGCAAAAGAATTATGCAATAGTTGTGAACTAAAATATAACTGTCCAATAGAGTCTTGGCCAAATGTAGCATCAATTGACCAGGTGAATCAAAATTTTAATTTGGATATATTAAATAATTTTGGACCACAAACAGTTGTTAAAGATGTAAATAATTTTCCAGAGTATGTCTGGATAACAGGTGAATCTTTAGGCGATAATGACCCAGCTTTAAAATTTTATGCTGATTTACCTGTGATTTTTATTTTTGACGAAAAACTACTTAATTTAATTAAAGTATCTACTAAAAGAATTATTTTTATACTTCAAACTTTAAAAGAATTAAATGAAAAAAGAGAATTGAAAGTTTATATTGGAGATCCAATAAAAATATTGAAAGATAAAAAGATTTCAGTTACTTTTGCACCTGTACCTAAATATAAATTTATATCTAAAAACATTAAACCAATAGTTGAGTTTCCAGCTATAAGATTAGTGAAACCTATTGACTTTTATCCAAGTAGTTTTAGTTCTTGGAGAAAAAAAGCAAATTTAAATTTATGAAAAGAAAATTAATTTTTTTGTTTTTATTTTTTCATAACTACATATACATTTATTCAAATGGTTTGATTGGAAAAATGTTATATGGTAGACCATGTTTAATTCTTCATTCAATTGGTGCAAAAACTAAAAAACAAAGAAAAAATGTTTTAGTTTTTTTACGAGAAGAAAATTTTGTATGTATTGTTGCATCTAAGGGTGGAAGTCCTTCAAATCCAGGTTGGTATTATAATTTGAAAAAAAATTCTAAATGTATTGTCCAAATAGGTAATAAAAAATATAATGCAACTGCTCGTGAAATATTTAATTCTGAAAGAGAAGAATGGTGGGCTAAAATGGATTACCTAAACAATGGTATTTATACTTCATACCAAAAACGTACAGAGAGAGTTATTCCATTATTAATTTTAGAATTATCTTAGGCGCAATATGAGCCTAAGTCGATTTTGTAATTTATTTTAAAAATAATCAATAATTACAAGCTTTTATAAATTAAAAGTATATTTTCTAAAGATAATTTCTCTACAATAACATCAGCTTCTGATAATTCATTTTTACTAAATATTCCCCTATCTATAGCTATTACAAATGTATTTGATGCTTTTCCTGATTTTATTCCAGTTGGGCTATCTTCAATTACTATGTTTTTAGTAGTTCCTAAAGTAGTGATAGCTTTGTTGTAAATATCGGGATAGGGTTTATTTTTTTTAACCTGATCACCGCCAATGATAAAATTAAATAAATGTTTTATATTTGCTTTTTCAAGTTTAAATTCAAGTAAATTTTGTGGACTAGCTGAGACACAAGCTGATTGAATTCCAATATTATTTGATGAGATTAAAAGATTCTTAGCGTCTGAAAATAATATATCATCACTTAATAAATTTTTAATTATTTCTCCTAATGAATGCATTGTGTTCGTAAAATCATCTAGCTTTACAAAACTTGAAAAATAATTATGAACAATTCTGTCATCAACACCTATGAATTGATCAACTTCACTTAATTGAATTTCAAAACCTAAATTTTTTAAATGTTCTTTCCAGGCATAAGCATAAAGCTTTTCAGTGTCCATGATTGTACCATCACAATCCCAGAACAAGCCATATTGATTATCCAAGTTTACTCTGAATATCACTAGCAGACTTTAAAGCTAGACCATCTGAACCTTGACTACTCCATTCATTTTTTTTATTTAAGGCTTCGGTAATCATGTCTTCAAGTAACTCAAATTTACTTTTTCCTAAATTTGACCATAAATACAGCGCATGACTTCCAGGAATTGTATTAATTTCATTTATGAACAATTCAGAATCCTGTAATAAGAAATCAACTCTAATAATGCCTTGTATTTTTATTATTTGATTTAACTTTTTGAGCTCAACTATTATTTTTTCTTCAATTTGTTTATTAATTTGAGCAGGTAGTTCTCTTTTAGAACCTTCCAAACCACCATTACCTAAATACTTGTCTCTGTATGAAAACATTTCGAAATTGGTTGACCTAGTTGGTTTTTCTACTTCAGAATATTCAAATTTTGGATAATTTCTTACAGAAACTAATAGGTCAACTGAGTTAGGTAAAAACTTTTCTACAGTTGTACCTAAATCATAAAGATTAGAGGATTGAATAATATTTTCTATAGAATTATAATTTTCAACAACCTCTACTCCTATAGATGACCCTCCGAAACGAGGTTTAATAATGTATGGGCCACTGATATCAGGTTTTTTATCAATTATATACAAAAATTTATCTAAAACATTGAGACCATTTTCCTTCATTAGTGTATAAAAAGCATATTTATCCATTCCAATTTGTGAGGTTGTTACTGATGAGCCAGTATATTTTAAACCTGCAATATCAAAAACTGCTTGTAAGGTACCGTCTTCTCCAGGACCGCCGTGACATGAGTTAATTATTACTTCAAATTTTAATTGTTTCTTTTTGTAAAAAAAACCTGGATTTGAGCCTAAATTTAACGTTAATTCTTTTTTGTAAATTGATTTATTATTTATAAAATCTATTGATTCTAAGTCGTTGTTTACTAAATAAAACCGGTTATCTTTCGACCAATAAATATTAATTAACTCATAGTTATTAGCTAAAATTCTTGAAGCTTGAAGACCCGTAAGTATAGATATATCATGTTCAGGAGACGGACCACCAAAAATATTAGCAATTATATTTTTCATATTTTATGGGTGGTGGTCTGGTAAATCATTTTCAAATAATACTATGTCATCTTTACTTACATATGAGTTTAAATCAGATACAGCTAAATCTCTATTTTTAAATATCTTATAATTTGTATTAGTTTCATCAAATCCTAAACGTAAAGCTGAAATATTTGTGTAGCCGATGATAAAAACCTCATCGAATACTTTTGAGGCATCTAGAGCAAATTCATAATTATAAGAGAATTGTTGTGATCCTAATTCAATCAAACCAGGTGTAATAAGATATTTTTTACCATTTGAATTATATTTATTTATTTGTGCAAGAGAAGCTTTATAAGAAATAGGATTAGAGTTAAAAGAATTATCGATAATAGTTTGACCTTTATTTCCAATTAATTCGGTTTGGCGATGCTGTGTTTTTAAAAGTACTAAATCATTCGTAAAAAAAGACTTAACATCCATTTCTAAAGCTACTAATACTCCCACACTGAGAGCAATAGATAATTGTAAAAGTTCTGGTCCTTTGACAGAAATAATAAATTGACCACCAATGTAAATACTATGGACTTCATCTCGATAATCTACATAAACTGCAGCTTGGTTTGAACTTGTAGAACAATCGATAACCATCTTCTGACCTGTCCAAAGTCTGGCTTCATTTAACAAAAGTTCATCATCACCATTTATAACTACAGTTCCAGTTAAATCTACTATTTCTGATTTTGCTTCAAGTATATTTTCTAGAGTTGACATTCTTTCTAAATGTACTGGCGCAATGCCTGTAATGACAGAAATATGTGGTTTAATCCATGAACACATTTCTCTTATTTCTCCAAATCCATAGGTACCCATTTCGAATAAAGCAACATCGTAAGAAATGTTAAAACTTTCATTAATGGACTTTGCTATACCAAGCCTGTTGTTAAAACTTTCGGGAGTTACAAATGTTTTGTATTTGCTTGTAAAAATTTGATGCATGACATTTTTAGTAGTTGTTTTTGCATATGAGCCAGTTATTGCAATAATTGGGCCACTAAACTCTTTTAATTTGATTGCTGCTGAATCAACAAAAACACTCGATTTATTTTTTTCATAATTTTTTATAAGCTTCATACTCAAATCAAAGATATAGAAAGAAAATAAATTTGCAAACATTGCAACAAAATAACCAAGATCATTTAAAACTGAAACTAATGAAAAAATGATTATTAGTAAAATATATAGAATATTTAATCTTTTTAGCCTATCTGTGTAAATAACTTTTGCAGTTCTAGATTTAAATGACAGCCCCAATGGAGCAATTAAATTTAAGATGGCTAATAGAATAGCTGCAATTGGCGTCCATAGGCTTGAAAGTAACAATAAAAATAAAAGGAAAAAAAGTACCTTATTGAAGGGAAAAAGCTTTATCCATCTAAAGTAAAATTTAGTTATATATCCGTTGATATAATGCTCCCTTTGTGCAATACGAGACCATCTAATTGAATTAATAATTGAAGACAAAGTAAAAAGTATAAGAACGAAATAATGAATTAATTCCATGTTAATTAATAATATTAATAATTTTAGAATATGAGGAAATCAGAGGATTATGTGATTCGTTTTCTAAGATATGAAGATTCGAATTTTTGATTATTTTATTTGCTTCAATTGCCACTTCAACTGGTACTTCTGTGTCAAACTCTCCCCAAATTAACTCAGTTTTAATCGAGAGATGACTTAAGGTAGTTTCTAAATTGTCATTTACTGCTTTAACTAGAGTTTCACGCATAATTCCTGTTACGTTTTGGTAGTCAGTTGAACCAAGTTTCTTTTTTATATTTTCTAGTAAATTTTGAGAAATTAATCCATATTTATTTAAAATTTTAAAAAACTTTAAAATCGAGAAATTGTTTTTATGTAAATTTAATCGAATTAAAGGAACTCCTATAAGAATAAGTTTTTTAAAATTTCTGAACTCTGATAGGTATACAGCAACCCTTCCACCGAAAGAGTGACCAACAATAACTTCTATAGATGGTGGAATTAGTTTATCTAAATATTGAGCATATTCTTTTGGAGACATACTAATTTCTGGCTTACTCGACTTTCCGAACCCAGGTAAATCAAATACAAAAGAATCAAACTCATTAGCTATTAAATTAAAATCGCTCGAATCCCTACCCCATCCGTGTAAAAAACACACTTTGGGAAAATCAGAGTTCACATAAGCAAAAGTTTTTTTATCTTCTAATAATTTAAACGGCATTTAAAAACCTAAACCAAAAGTTTGATAAGTCCTAATTTCCATACCCATTAAGAATAGAAAAGCAAAGGACCAATATGGGTAAAACTTAATCTTCATATCGTTTCTATAAATATATAAAAAAGTCAAAATGAACAAATTAATCATATTGTAAAACATAAATAAAGAACCTATTTCAGAATTCTGTGTGTATTGATAAATTGTATAAAGCACTTGAAAGAGAACAGTTCCTGTAGAAAGAAAAATTATATAATTTGAAAGTTTTTCTTTAATTGAGAATAGTTTAAGTGAAATAAGAATAAAAAATATACTAGCGATAGCATTTGTATATATAGAGATAAGAATTGTCAATTTAAAGTACAAATCTTCCATAGCTTTATATTAGTGTCAATAAAATTGAGTATTATCTATAAATCAGTTACAGTAATGATTAATGGAGAATTTACTAACTAATCTCATAACAGAAAATGTACCAAAAGCATGGTTTAGCACTTTAGATAATTTCATTACAAAAGGAAAAAATGCTGAAGTTTGGGATAGCAAAGGAAATAGATATTTAGATTTTGTCGGAGGTTATGCTGTCCTCAATACTGGTCATTTACATGATAAAGTTGTCAATAAAGTAGAGGAACAACTAAAAAACTTTTCACATTCATGTTTTGCATTTGCACCTCATGAAAATGCTGTTCTTCTTGCAGAACAACTAAATTCTAGATACCCTATAAACTCAAAAACAAAATCTTTCATTGTAAATAGTGGTGCCGAAGCTATAGAAAATGCTGTAAAAATTGCTAGATACTTTACACAAAGAAAACAAATTATATCTTTTCAAGGCGGATTTCATGGAAGAACTTATCTTGCAATGGCTCTGACAGGTAAAGATAAGCCCTACAAAGAAGGATTTGGTCCTTTCCCTGAGTTTGTTCATCATGCAATTTATCCATATCACTATAGAGATTTAAGTGATGAGATGGCACTAGAAAGTATCAAAAAACTTTTTATGGAAAGCGTAAATCCTAAAGATACTGCTGCAATTTTAGTAGAAATTCAAATTGGTGAAGGAGGATATATTCCTGCTTCTAAATATTTTTTAAGTGAATTAAGAAGTATTTGCGATGAACATGGCATCTTGTTAATTTTTGATGAAGTTCAAACCGGCTATGGAAGAACAGGAAAAATGTTTGGAGCAGAACTTATTGATGTTGAGCCTGATTTAGTTACCTTAGCAAAAGGAATTGGTGGTGGCTTTCCTTTAGCAGCAGTAATTGGAAGAAGTGAAATTATGGACTCTATACATGATGCTGGTATAGGAAGTACATTTGGTGCTTCACCTATTTCATGTGCAGCAGCATTAGGTGTTCTAGAGGCTTTTGATACAGAAGATATTCTTACAAATGCACAAGATCAAGCTATTTTAATGAATACCTTTTTACATGATTTAAAAGAGAAATATGAATTTATTGGAGATGTAAGAGGTTACGGTCCAATGTTAGGTGTTGAATTTGTAGACAATAAAGTAAACAAATCGCCAAACAAAGAATTAGTTAATAAAGTATTAGTAAAATCAAGGGAAAATGGACTATTGCTTGTAAGTTGCGGCAAAGATGGAAACGTTATTAGATTTATGGGTCCTTTAACTACTCCTCTTGAGCAAGTTAATGAAGCACTAAATATTTTTGAAAATTCTTTAAATTAATTTATTTCTTTGTGGGTTAATTCATGTAATTGATTTAAAACATCGCTATCTTGGTGTGGGCTATGTGGAGCTTTCATTAACCAAGCAGAAACTAAATCGAGCGAATCTAAATCTTCTTTATCTTTAAAAAACTTCATATACCTTACTGCATCAATTGTTACGCCTGCACTATTTGGAGAATCCCATACTTCCAGTTGAACTTCAATATTCAATGGAGCTCCGCCAAAAGCAGAACCTTCTAATCTAATAAAAGCTTTCTTTCTGTCTTCTAACCACTTAACATAATCTGATGGTCCAATTCGAACATGATCTGCTTCAATACCTTTTCCTTTATTAGCTACTGAAGTTACAGATGAGGTTTTACTACTTCTTTTAGTCTCTAATCTTTCTTCTTCTAACATATTTAAAAAATCCATATTTCCACCAACGTTTAATTGATAAGTGTTTTTAAGTTGTACTCCTCTATCAGAGAAAAGCTGTGCTAAAACTCTATGAACTATAGTTGCACCAACTTGACTTTTAATATCATCACCAATTAGAGGAACATTATTGCTTTTAAACTTGTTAAACCAATTTTCATCCCTAGCAATATAAACAGGTATGCAATTTATAAACCCAACTTTTGCGTTTATAGCACATTGAGCATAAAACTTTGTAGCTTCATCTGAACCAACAGGTAAAAGGTTGATTAAAATCTCTGCTCCAGAATTTTTTAATGAAGTTTCAAAGTCAGCTGAATCAGAAACAGGATTTATAATATCCTTAACAAATTTTCCAATACCATCGTTAACAACACCCGGTTCAACTATGATGCCTGTTTTTGGTACATCTGAAAACTTAAGAGTATTATTAGGTTCAGCAAAAATTGCTTCACTCAAGTCTTTGCCAACTTTTGTAGTATTTATATCGTATGCTGCGACAACATCAATATCTGAAACTTTATAACCTCCAATTACATCAGATATTAAACCATCTTCTGAATCAGAATTTGAATAGTAATGAATTCCTTGTACAAATGAGCTCGCACAATTGCCAACTCCTAGAATCGCTACTTTTATTTTTTGCTTATTCACCAGTATTACTTTAGCAAACTCTCAATTTATAAAAAAAATGATGTTTAATTGAATAAATAATTAAACCAACTGAAAGAGTTGTACAAAATACCTGCTACAAAATATAAGACAAAAGTTAAAATTCCAATAATTTGTAAAATTTTTAAAAATTTAGTCATATCTCTATTGTACATTTTTAATATTTAAGAAGTTATAGTTGTAATATGATAAAGAACTTATCACCATCAAGAGCTTCTCAGTTTAAAACTTGTCCAAAACAATTTAAATATGCAAATATTGACAAAATAATAGAACCAACAAATGAAGTTCAAGCAAAAGGCACAACGGTACATCAAGCATTGGAAGATTTGTTTGACCTACCTAATAATGAGAGAACAACTGAAAAACTTCATGATTTATTCAGAAATGCATGGACAAAAGTAAGAAATAACGATGAACATCATAATTTATTTTCAAGTATTGAAGAAGAAAGAGAATGGGGACTTGATGGTTTAAAGTTGCTCAATAATTACATGAATATTGAAGATCCTAAAATATTTGAACCAATAGAAAGAGAACGTTGGGTGAGAGGAAGTATTGAAGATTTAAATTTAAGAGGCATTCTCGACAGAATGGATAGAAATGAAAATGGAGAATTAATAATTGTCGATTATAAAAGTGGAAAAGCGCCATTAGCTAAATATAAAGAGC
The DNA here is from genome assembly GCA_027729925.1 of Actinomycetota bacterium. Classification (GTDB taxonomy): domain Bacteria; phylum Actinomycetota; class Acidimicrobiia; order Actinomarinales; family Actinomarinaceae; genus Actinomarina. Next base: position 32,805 of record JAQCEB010000003.1, on the reverse strand, counting down.
CACGATTTTTTGCTTTAAAACTATATGCTTTATTAATAAAAGAAGAAACCGGTGAAATGCCTGTGGAGCTTAAATTAATTTATCTTCAAAATTCAACTATACATACATTAAAAATTGATGAAGAAATGCTCAATTTAGCCAAAGAAGAAATACTTGAAATATGGAACAATATTAAAATTGCTTTTCAAAATAATGAGTTTCCACCTATAAAAAATACTCTGTGTGACTGGTGTTACTACAAACCCATATGTCCTATTTTTAATCCTGATGCACCTGATACTTCACATTTACAAGAAATAAATATTCAGATTGAAGATTATGAAGAAACTATAGAAGCATACGAATTAATTTCTAAACCAAATGATATTCCAAGTGATTCGCCAATTGCTAAAACTGACTTAGAAAAATTGAAAAAAGATATTGCAAGATTAAAAATTGAAAAAGATAAAATTTTAGAAAATATAGAAAATTTATTAAGGAAACAAACCTCTAGTTAATTTTGCTGCAGCTACTCTTTTGATTCCTTTAATCAAAGCAGCGGTTCTTAAATCACAGTTTTGTTTTTCAGAAATAGTCCAAATCTCTTCAAAAGCTGTAAGCATTACATCAATAAGTTTTTCATACAACTCAGCTTCTTTCCATAGATAATTTTGAGTATTTTGAACCCATTCAAAATAACTAGCTGTGATGCCTCCTGCGTTTGCAAGAATATCAGGAATAATCAATACTCCATTCTCTCTTAGTATTTTATCTGCGTTAAGTGTTGTTGGAGAGTTAGCTCCCTCTATTAATACTTTTGCTTTTATTTTTGAAGCATTGCTTGAAGTTATTACTCCACCTACAGCAGCTGGTATCAAAACATCACAGTCAATCTCCAAAATACTTTCATTAAGTTTTTCTGCACCAGGAAATCCATTTACAGAAACATTATTTGAAGTATATTTAAAAAGCTCAGGAATATTTATGCCTTTTTCATTAATTATCGAACCATCTACATCATTAACTGCAATAACTTTCGCACCTTGCTCGTACGCCGCCATTGCAGCATATCTACCAACATTTCCGAAACCTTGAACAACTACTTTAGAGTTTTTAATAGTTTTACCAATTTTCTCCATTGCTGCAACACCAACTGCAACAGCACCGCGACCTGTTGATTCTTTCCTTGTAACCGATCCTCCTATTGATGCAGGTTTACCAGTAACTATACCCGGTGTAGCATAACCAACAAAATTACTATAGGTATCCATTATCCAAGCCATAGTTTGTTCATCGGTGCCTAAATCAGGTGCTGGAATGTCTTTATTTACACCAATAATTGGTATAAGTTCAGCTGTATATCTTCTTGTAACTCTTTGTTTTTCTGCTCTTGTTAATGGATTAGGGTCTATTGCTACTCCACCCTTGGCACCGCCATACGGCAAACCAACAATTGCTGACTTCCAAGACATTAGAATAGCAAGTGCTGTGACCTCTCCTAAATTAACATCCGGAGAATATCTAATACCTCCTTTAGTTGGACCCATAGAAAGAACATGTTGAACTCTATATCCGACTACTGTCTCAACTTCATCATATTCATCTCGTCTAAATGGAAATGTTACTACTAATGATCTTTGTGGAAGCTTAAGTCTTTCTCTTATATTTGGATCTAAATTTATTAAATCTGCAACACCCTCATATTGTTTTATAACTTCTTTATACATTTGAGAGTCAAATAGATTGTTTTCAACTATCACATTTCAATATTATCTAAATATTTAATTGAAATTGGAAAATTTTTAAATATTTTGTCATACCTAAACTGTAAATTTTAAATATGAAAGAAATTGAATTATTAAAAAAATTAGAAGCAGCAGGTCTTAGAGCATACTTTATATGTGAAAATCATAGCGATAGTTGTAATTGTCATAGAATATATGATGAAGCAGCCTAAAAAAGGAGAATAAGTTGAAAGATATTATTTGGGATATTGCAAAATCTAATGTAGACAATCTAGAAAATACTGAGCTTGGTAGCTTAAATAATCCTAAAGAGTTATTTGTTGCTAGAGGTGTTTCAATAAATGCAAAGGATAATACAACTAGAATAAACAAGTTTGTAGACAGTAAAATTGCTACTGATGTTGAGGAAAATGGTTCAATTAAAATTTCAAACTCAGTATTTACTTTTTCAAAAGGATACAAATCAAAAACTATGGATATTAAAAAATTACTCGACTGGGCAACGAATAAAAAACTTTCAGAAGATGAGATAGAAAATCTATCAGCAATATGTGGTGAAACATTTGTGCCAAAGCTGAGAGGTTTAGATGCTGTTGCTAAAAAAAAAGGTATGGATCAACAACTAGCACGAGATACCTTTATTGAAAAAGTATGGGATGAAGCACCAAAGCTTCAAGTTATTAATACTGATAATTCAACTGCACCTCGATGGGCAATTGAATTAGGAGAAATGGAGAGAAAAAAATGAAACAATTGTATGAACTATCTAGAAAATTTCCTAAAGAATGGATAAAAAAAGCTCCTAAAGGAAAATTTGGAGACTATGTTCCACACCCAGTTATAACTCAAAGATTATTAGAGGTTTGTGGACCATTTAATTGGGAAGTTGTTGAACTAATAAGACAAGAATCTTCTGGTAAAGTTGTAGGTTGCTTTGGTAAATTAACAGTAGACATTGACGGTAAGCTTGTAACCGTTACTTCGATTGGGGATGTAGAACATGATCAAGGTACCGATGGATCTAATGCAAAACATGCTGAGTCTGATTCCTTCAAAAGATGTGCAATGAAATTAGGATTGGGTTTGCATTTGTGGGCTGGGGAAGAATACTATTTGGACAAAAAATTAGAAAAAAAAAGTTATATTAAAAAAATAGATTTACAATCTGCCTAATTTATTTCTTCTAACTTTCCATTGATTGAAGATAAAATAAATGTTACTGGGCCGTCATTAACTAACCCAACTTGCATTGAAGCTCCAAAGCTTCCTTGTTTTGTAGTAATATTTTTCGAAAATTCATTAATAATTTCTCTGATCATTTTGTCAGCTTCTTGAGGATTTTTTGCTTTAATAAATGAAGGTCTGTTACCTTTTATATAACTAGCTGCAAGAGTAAATTGACTAACTACTAAAATTTCTCCTTCTACATCGAGTATCGATTTATTCATTTTTCCATCATTATCTGAAAATATTCTTAGGTTCAAAATTTTTTTTATCAATGCTTCATAGTCTTCAGTTGTATCATTTTCCTCGATACCCCAAAAAGTTAGATAACCTCTGTTAATTTCAGAAATAGTTTTATTTTCAACTTCAACAAATGCACTTTTCACTCTCTGTAAAACTACTTTCATAAACTATAATTTAACACATGAAACTAGACAACAAAACAATACTTATGGCAGGTGAACCAAATTACTGTGCTTTTACTACATTATTTACAAATGGCACACCACAAACTCATGTGATGTGGGTTGATACAGATGGCCAAAACATTTTGATTAATACTGAAATTCACAGAATAAAGTACAAGAATACAAAACTTGACCCAAGAGTCACTGTAATGATTTGGAAACATGATAATCCATTTAAATTTGTTGAAGTCAGGGGAAAAATAATTGATGAAATAAGAGGCTCAGAAGCAAGAGCAAATATAGATAAGTTATCAGAAAAGTATTGGAATAAGCCATATCCTTTTGAAATTCAAACAGAAAGAGTAGTATTAGTCATTAAACCAGAAAAAGAAGTTCAGTTTAATCTTAAAGATGATGATTTTAATTAGTCATTCTTGTAGTCATAAAAACCTTTACCGGTCTTAACACCTAACTCACCTTTCTTAACTTTTTCTTCTATAAAAGTTTTAGGTCTGTCTTTCTCTTTTTGAGTTTCATTAAATTGTTTTAATTTTGAATAATAGTAAATATCTAAACCTGAATAATCGGACAATTCAAAAGGACCAAGTGGATGATTCAAACCTTTTTTAATTGCAATATCGATATCTTCAAAATCTGCAATTCCTTCATCATAAAGTTGATAAGCCTCATCAATAAGTGCGGATAGCATTCTATTTACTATAAATCCTGGGGTTTCTTTTTTTAAAACAACTACTGTTCTTCCCATATTTTTACTAACTTTGACAGTTCTTTCTAAGATTTCTTTTGAAAAATTAGATGGATATGAAATTTCAATTAAATCCATTCGTAATGGTGGATAGAAGAAATGCATATTGATAAATCTTTCGGGATAATCGCAATCAATTGATAATTCTGAAGCAGGTAAAAAAGAGCTGTTTGATGCTATAACAACTGATTTGTCTAATTTTTTAGAAATATTTTTAAAAATCTCATTTTTAACTTCGTATTTTTCTACTACAGCTTCTATCAGGAAAGTAGTTTCGTTTAAAGGTTCCTCAATGTTTTCCACAATTTTTAAATTTTTCTGAAAAGAATCATATTGTTCTTCAGAAAATTTGTGCTTAGAAACCAAATTTTTAATATTTTGATCTGAAAATTTTATTTTATTTTTTAGGTTCTCTACATCACTGTCAAAAATAGATGTTTCATAACCAGCAATTGCTGATAACGCTGCTATTTGGCTTCCCATTTGTCCACCACCAATAACAAATATTTTTTCTATCATCTATATTTGTTAATTTCTCTTTTAGCTATTGATCTTAAATGCACTTCGTCTGGTCCATCTGCAATTCTTAGAACTCTTGCACCAGCTGCCATTCTAGCAAGTGGAGTATCCTGTGAAACTCCCATTGCGCCATGAGCTTGAATTGCTTTATCAATTACATATGAGGCTGCTTCTACTACTGCAACTTTAATTGCTGAAATTTCAATTTTTGCTTGTTCTTTCCCAACAGTATCAATTAACCAAGCGGTTTTTAAAGTTAGCAACCTTGCTTGTTCTATTTTTATTCTTGATTTTGCTATCCAATTTTGAACAACACCTTGATCTGATATCTTCGAACCAAAGGTTTCTCTATTCTCAACTCTTTGAATCATAAGTTTTAAAGCTCTCTCTGCCATACCAATAGATCTCATGCAGTGGTGAATTCTGCCAGGACCTAGTCTTGCTTGTGCTATTTTAAAACCCATTCCTTCAGAACCAATAATATTAGATTTAGGAACAACTACATTATCAAATAGTATTTCTGGATGTCCAGTGTATCCATCGTCATAACCAAATACTGTCATAGGTCTTTTGATAGTAATTCCTTTACTAGACATCGGAACTAGAACTTGACTTTGTCTAGTATGTGGAGGGTTTTCAGGATTTGTTACGCCCATGAATATACATATTTTTGCATTTGGATTAATAGCATTAGAAGTCCACCATTTTTTTCCATTTATAACATAATTATCACCATCAGATTCAATTGAACTTGAAATATTTGTTGCATCAGAGGAAGCAACATCTGGTTCAGTCATTGCAAAACATGATCTAATTTCTCCATTAAGTAAAGGTATTAACCATTCCTCAATCTGATCTTGAGTACCAAATTCAGCTAATATTTCCATATTTCCAGTGTCTGGAGCAGAGCAATTAAAAACTTCAGAAGCCCACCATACTTGTCCCATCTTCTCTGCTAGAGGTGCATAATCAACATTAGAAAGACCGGGACCATATTTTTTGTTAGGTAGAAATAAATTCCAAAGTTTTTGATTTTTTGCTTCATTTTTTAAATCTTCCAAAATTGGCGGGATATAAAGTGAATTTCCTGATTCAATAATTTGTTTATCATATTCAATTTCATTAGGAAAAATATAATCATCAAAAAATTGATTCAATCTGTTTTGTAACTCTAAAGATACTTTTGAAAAATTGAAATCCATTACTCAATTCTATCAATTTACTTGAGTGGTTGATAAATTTTTCTTATGATATTTATTAATGGATTATTTCACAGATTCTTTAAGAGAATTTATTTCGTCAAATATTGAGATCGAGAAAGAATTTGAGTATGAGCAATTCAAAGTTGGAAGGTCAAATATAACCTATAAAATATTCGACGATAGTAATTCTTATGTCTTGCGTCGACCACCTTTTGGAAAAATTTTAGAATCTGCTCATAATATGCAAAGAGAATTTAACATAATATCAGAATTATCAAAAACAAATATACCTGTCGCAAAACCTATTTTTTTCACAAATAAGAATGTACACTCAGATTCAGATTTTTATATTATGGAGTTTATTGATGGTGTTACTATTGCAGATAACTTCGTTGCAAACAAATTTACTTCAGAAGAAAAAGTAAAAATTTCAAATTCATTTATCCAATCTCTTGCTCAATTACATAATTTTAGATTTCAGGAAACAGAATTGAAAAATTTAGGAAAGCATGAAAATTATATTGAACGTCAACTGTCCCGATGGAGTAAACAACTTGAAGCACAAAAAGTTAGAGAACTAAAAGATTTAAATCTTGCAACAAAAATGCTTTTTGAAAATATACCAACTCAGTTAAGAACCTCTATTGTGCATGGAGATTACAGACTTGATAATGTTAGAATATCAAACAATTCTGTAGCAGCTATTTTAGACTGGGAGCTTTGCACTATTGGAGATTCACTTGCAGATTTAGGAACCGTGATTGCTTCATGGAGCAATTTAGATGAAATTGATACTCCATTTATTAATGCTCCAACTCTATCTAGTGGATTTATTGATAGAAATTCACTATTAGAAGAGTATGAAAAGAATACAAATTCTGACTTAAGAAATATCGAATATTTTATTCGACTATCATTTTGGAAACATGCAATGATTATGGAGGGTGTCTACGTAAGATACTCACTTGGTTATTATGGAGAAGTAAATAAAAAAGAAATCGAAGAATTTGGAAACAGTACTTTGATGTTTGCTAAAAAAGCTTCGAACCCAAATCTTTTAAAGGAGATATTATGAATATTGTTCCAGCAAATGAGCTTGAAAAATATATAGGTCAAGAAACAGGAGTTTCAAATTGGATTGAAATAACCCAAGAAAGAATAAACCAGTTTGCTGAAGCAACAAATGATCATCAGTTTATTCATGTTGATGAAGAAATGGCAAAAGCAACTCCTTGGGGAACAACTATTGCACATGGATATTTAACTTTAAGCCTGGTTTCGTTTATGTCAGCAGAAGTTGGATTTATGCCAGAAAAAGTGCAAATGGCTGTAAATTACGGTGTTGACAAAGTTCGATTTATGGAGGCAGTTCCAGTTAATAGTAAAATTCGAGGAAGATTTGTTTTATCAGATGTACAGTACAAAAAAAACGGACGCTGGTTGTTAAAATCTACTATAACAATTGAAATAGAAGGAAAAGAAAAACCAGCTGCTGTAGTTGAAGCATTAAGTCTTTATATAGTACAAGAATAGTGAGGAAAATATGAGAGAAGCAGTAATTGTATCAGCAGCGAGGACTCCAATTGGTAAAGCATATAGAGGTGCATATAACAAAACAGCTGCACCAACTTTAGCTTCATATTCAATTACTGAAGCAGTAAAGAGAGCTGGAATAGATCCAGCTGAAATAGATGATGTAGTTTTAGGTTGCGCTCAACAACAAGGATCTCAAGCTTTAAACATTGGTAGGTTAGCTGGAATTGCTGCAGGCTTACCACACACTGTTTCAGGTATGACTATTGATAGACAATGTTCATCTGGTATGATGGCAATTGCTACAGCCTCAAAACAAATTATCACAGATAATATGGATGTTATTGTTGCTGGTGGTGTTGAATCTATTTCTCTAGTTCAGACAGCTGAAATGAGATTAGAAATTGACTCCCAGGTAACTAACAATGCAAAACATGCTTATATGCCAATGATTGAAACTGCTGATTTAGTAGCCTCTAAATACAACATAACAAGAGAAAGTCAAGATGAGTATTCATTACAAAGTCAGCTTAGAACAGCTACCGCACAGGAAGCAGGATTATTTAAGGATGAAATAATTACAACAACCACATCTAAATTAGTAAAAGATAAAGTTACTGGAGAAATTTCTGAACTAGAGGTCACTTTAGAGAAAGATGAAGGTAATAGACCAGAAACTAATTTAGAGGGATTATCGACTTTAGTGCCAGTTTATGGAGAAGGTAAGTTCATCACTGCAGGAAATGCTTCTCAATTATCTGATGGCTCAGCAGCAGTTGTTATTATGGAATCTAAAGTTGCTGAAAAAAAAGGGCTTACTCCACTTGGCTACTACAGAGGGATGGCAGTTGCTGGGCTTGCTCCAGAAGAAATGGGTATTGGTCCGATCTATGCTGTTCCAAAATTATTAGAGAGATTTAATTTAACTATTGACGACATAGGTCTCTGGGAACTAAACGAAGCATTTGCAGTTCAAGCTCTTTATTGTAGAGATTATTTAGGAATTGATAACGAAATTTACAATGTAAATGGTGGATCAATATCTATAGGCCATCCTTATGGTATGACTGGTGCAAGAATGACTATGCATGCACTTATGGAGGGTAAGCGTAGAGGTGCTAAATATGTTGTTGTTACAATGTGTGTTGGTGGCGGAATGGGAGCAGCCGGCCTTTTTGAGGTTATTTAAATTACGAATTTTATTTTTAGGTTTCTTTACTAAATTAGGAGTAACTAAGTGAAAGCAGTTGTTTGTACCCAGTTGGGTGACCCAAAACTTTTAGAAGTCAAAGAGTACAATAAACCAAATATTTCTGAAAATGAAGTATTAATAAAAGTTGAGGCAGCAGGGGTAAATTTTCCAGATGCACTTCTAGTTCAAGGTAAATATCAAATCGTTATGGAACCACCTTTTGTACCTGGAAATGAAGTTTGTGGATATATAGAAGAAATTGGTGAAAAAGTTAAGTTACCTATTGGCACAAAAGTAATTGGTATTCCAACAATTGGCGGTTTTGCTGAATATGTAAGTGTAAATAAAAATTTAGTAATACCAGTTAACAATGAGTTTGACTCTCTTGCTGGTGCAAGCTTACCTATAAATTATGGAACTTCATATTATGCACTTAAAAGAAGAGCAAACGCTAAAAATGGTGAAACACTATTAGTTCTTGGAGCTTCTGGTGGAATAGGTACTGCTTCTATTCAATTGGCTAAAATTATGGGTTTAAAAATTATTTCTGCAGTTGGATCGGATGAAAAAGCAGATTATGTAAAGAGTCTTGGTAGCAATGAAATTATTAGGTATGACAAAGTTGATTTAAAGGAAGCAGTAAAAGATTTAACTGAAGGTAAGGGGGTTGACATAGTTATAGACCCTGTTGGTGGAAATGCTACTGAGCAAGCATTAAGAGCTACAGCATTTAATGGACGACTTTTAGTAATTGGATTCGCTAATGGAGAAATACCAAAAATTTCATTAAATTTAACACTGGTAAAAGGTGTTTCAATTGTCGGTGTTTGGTGGGGCCGTTGGACTAATACATCTCCTCATGAAACAGCAGAAGATTTTCAAGAATTAGTTAGTTATGTTAACGAGGGAAAATTAGATATTGTTCCAAAAAATATTTTTAATTTAGAACAAACTTATTTAGCTCTTGAAAGCTTTCTATCTAGGAAAAATATAGGTAAATCAGTTATTAAGTTTTAGTGTGAAGCAAAATAAGGATTTTCACCTGCTGCATGGTCAGTTGCATCAATAATATTACCTATTTCAGGAACAGCTTGTCTGAGAGATGCTTCAATTCCCTGCGAAAGTGTAACTTGTGCCATACCACAACCTTGACAACCACCACCAAGTCTTAAATAAATATCATTACCTTCAACTCCAATTAATTGTGCAGCTCCACCGTGTGATGCAATTGCTGGATTTATTTGATTCTCAAGCACAGCTTGAACTTTTTCTGCTAACTCACCTTTTAATTCCGGCAAATCTGCAGGATTCCCTATCATTGCAGGACTAGGAGTATTTGGATTATCCATAGTTAAGCCTGGAGCAAACTCATCATCTGACATATCAAGGCTAGCGCCATCGAATTTATCAATATCCTTAGACGCTATAATTACTGGTAAATTTCCAAAATCTAGTCTTAAGTCATCTGTTCGTGCTTGATTAATATCTAAAAAACTTAAATCGTATGTGAATTGATTGCCATGAACTCCATCTATTTGTAAGAACAAAGCATATTCTTTGTCTCCGGGTTCTTTATCTCTTAACTCTATAATAGTTTTTACAGCTTCTTCACCAATTTTAAAATTATATTCATTGCTCATGATAAATATCTTAACCAAACTGTGTTATGTGAGAAATATATAGTGATAAATTGATTATTAAGATGAAAGTGTAATGAAAATATTAATGTCAATTGGAGGAAAATGTTCTTCTGATATAAAACAAAAAATAGAATATGAAAAAATAATAGCTGTTGATAGTGGTATAAAACATTTAAATAAAATTTCGGTATCTCCTGATTTGATAATTGGAGACTTAGATTCAATTGATAAAATTTTACTCAATGAATCAGTCAAAAATAATATTGAAATAATTAAATATCCAAAAGATAAAGATCAAACTGATTTTGAAATTGCAATGGATTATGTTTCAAAATTTGAAATTCAATCAATAGATATAATTGGAGGTGAAAATGGTGAAATTGACCATTTGCTTTCCATATTTATTACAATTTCAATTAGTAAATTCTCAAATAAAATAACCTGGTTTTACGGAAAGCAAAAAATCGTATTTAATCCCAAATCAATTGAAATAGATTTACATCAAGTTTTCAGTTTACTTCCACTATCTAATATTAAAAATTTAAACATTTCTGGAGCTAAATGGAATCTTCAAAATAAAAATATTAATTTTGGTTCAACTAGTACATTACGTAATGAATCAATTGAAAGATTGATAAAAATTAACTGCGATGAGGGAAATTACTGTATTATTTACTAATTAAGATCTAGGAATATCTTTCCAAGCTTTATCTTTATCTGATTTAGGTTCGCTTGGTAAACCAAGTACTCTTTCAGCAATAATATTTCTCATTATTTCTGAAGTCCCACCTTCAATTGAGTTAGCTCTTGATCTTAAAAATAAACTTTGTGTATCTGTAAATCCAAATGTTTCATTTTCAAAATTTAACTCTGGTTGTGTTAGTTCATATCCTCTTGGAAAGAGTAGCCCGTCATTACCTAACATTTCCATTCCAAACTCATAAGATGCTTTGTTAATTTCAGCTTCATAAAGTTTACTTGTCGAACCCTCTGGTCCTGGTATTCCCTTCTCCCTTAATTCCGTAGCACGTATATTGGTCAATCGAACTGCTTCTTGTTCTATCCACAAACTTACAAGCTTATCTTTAGTAACTGGATCGGAAAGTTTTAAATCTTTCCATAATTGAACTAAGTGACCTGGGGCTCCGCTTCCTCGTTCCCTAACATTACCGCCAATTGCTACTCTCTCATTCATTAAAATTGCCAAAGAAACCCTCCAGCCATCGCCTAAGCTTCCTAACATATTTTGTTTTGGAATTTTAACATCTGTAAAATAAACTTCATTAAACTCTGCTTCTCCAGTTATTTGTCTTAATGGGCGTACATCAACTCCGTCAGATTCCATATCAACAATAAAAAATGTTAATCCCCTATGTTTTGGAACATTTGGATCTGTTCTAGTAACAATTAGACCCCATTTTGCTAAGTGACCTAAAGTTGTCCACACTTTTTGTCCATTGACAATATAACCATCTCCGTCATCAACCGCTTTTGTTGACAAACTTGCTAAATCTGATCCAGAACCTGGTTCGGAAAACAATTGACACCAAATTTCTTCAGTAGTGAACATTGGTCTTAAATATTTAGCTATTTGTTCTTCAGTTCCAAATTCAACAATAGTTGGAGCTCCCATACCAATACCTAATATGTTTGCAACTCGATTTTGTTGAGAGATTCCTTCTTTTCTTAGCGTCTCACTTATGAACAGTTGATATTTTGGATTTAAACCTAATCCTCCAGCTCCTTCAGGAAATTGAACCCATGCTAATCCTAAGTCAAATTGCTTTCCCCAAAATTCTTGTAAAGTTTGAGAGTTTTTTCTAAATTCAATTAATTCAGTTAACTTTTCTTTAACAAGCAACTCAGGATTAGATTTATCAGTTAGCGTTGAAACCAATTAAATATCTCCTTTTTGCATTGCTTCATTAAATAATGGCATTTCATCTAAAATACTACCTGGGTAAATTGGTTCATTAATCTTTCTAATTTTTTCAAAATTTTTGCTAATATCATCTGCATCGGCTTTTGGGTTAAAATACCCAACGTGAGTTGATATTCCTACCCGAGCAAATCTGCCTGCACCACAAGAAAATATTTCATGAGAAGTTTGACACTCTTCTGAAGCTAAATATACAACTAAAGGTGTTACATTATCAACACTGAACATTTTTGCAAAGTCTTCACCAAAAAGTTCTTCAGTCATTCTTGTTGTTGCGTTGGGAGCTAAAACATTAGCTTTAATATTGTATTTAGCTCCTTCGATTGCCATAACATTAGTCAAGCCAACAATCCCCATCTTCGCTGCACCATAATTCAATTGACCAAAGTTTCCAAAAAGACCAGATGGAGAAGCAACATTTACAAACCTCCCATAGCCTTTTTCTTTCATGTGATTAAAAGCAGGTTGACATACGTAGAAAGTTCCTTTTAGATGAACATCTAATACAAGTGAGAAATCTTCTTCTGACATTTTTGAAAAACTTCTATCTCTTAAAATACCTGCATTATTAACAACTGCATGTAAATCTCCATAAGTTTCAAGAGCTGTTGTAACTATAGATTCACCACCTTCTTTTGATGCAACAGAACTATAGTTTGCTACTGCTTCCCCACCATTTTTTTTAATTTCTTCTACTACTAAATCAGCAGGAGCATTTGCACCTCCTGATCCATCAACCGAACCACCTAAATCATTAACAACTACATTTGCTCCTCTAGCGGCAAACTCAAGTGCGTATGATCTACCTAAGCCATTACCCGCACCAGTAACTATTACTGTTTTACCTTCGAAATTTACATTTCCCATATTTAATCCCCTTCATACATAGATTCAATTTGCTCATGATAAATTTCAGCAATTACATTTCTCTTTAATTTCATAGTTGGAGTTAATTCACCGCTTGAATCTGTCCACTCTTTTTCTAAAATAATAAATTTTTTGATTTGTTGGACTTGGGCAACTTTTGAGTTTGCTTCATCAACTTGACTCTGTATCGCTTCAATCACTTTTGAGTTTTTAGACATATCTTTAATTGAATATTCAACACCATTTTCAGAAGCCCAAGCTTGCGCTCCTCCATCTCCATCTAAAACAATTAATGCAGTCAAATATTTCTTACCATCGCCTACTACACAAATTTGACCAATTAATTGATGCGGTTTAATTAAATCTTCTAATTCAACTGGAGCAATATTTTTACCCGCTGATGTAATTAAGATTTCTTTTTTTCTACCAATAATCTTGACATAACCCTCATCGTCAATCTCTGCTAGATCTCCAGTATGTAGCCAACCTTCATTATCAAAAGTTTCTTGTGTTTGATCTTCAGATTTATAATATCCTTGAGCAACATGGTTACCTTTAATACAAAGTTCACCATCTTCAAGGACTTTAACTTCAGTTCCAGGTATTGGGATTCCGACTTTACCAATTGGATTTAGAATCTTTGGTATAGTTAAACCTTCAGAGTTTAATTTTTTTGAAAAAAGCCCAGCCGCATTACCTGGTACACCTATTGTTGCTGGACCTGTATCTTCGGTCATTCCATATATTTCAGTAACATCAATATCTATTGCATGAAACCATTTATGTACTTCTTGATTCATAGGTGCAGCAGCAGTTACAAAGTATTCAGTATCTGATATCCCTAGACCATCTTTGAATTTTGAAAACACCAATTTAGAAAATACTTTATGTTTTAAGGCAATTCCAAATGGAACTTTTTTTCCAGCTTGCTCTAATTCGACTTTTTCAAGACCATTTTTAATAGCTTTGTCTATAAGATCTTTTTTTGGATTTTCATCAATTCTTACTTGCAATCCAGCTTTAAATTTTTCCCATACTCTTGGTACAGCTAAAAATACAGATGGCTTAATTGTTGGTAAAGCATTTTTCATATCTTCTAATACGGGAACAGGAAAAATTTGACCAACTCGATATATTGCCTGATAATGATCTCCTGCCCTTGCAGCAATATGAGCCATTGGTAAGTAAGAAACAATTCTTGGAAATTTTTTAGCTGGTATCATTTGACCAAAAAGACTTTCAATTGTCCATAGTACGTTCTTATGTGAAATCATTACTCCTTTTGGTTTACCTGTTGTACCTGAAGTAAAAATTAAGCATGCAAGTGTATCAGGTGTAATTGTAGAAATTGCATGGTCTAGTTTTGAAGAATCATTTGAATTTATTTCAGAACCTTTGTTAATTAATTCGTGATAGCTATGAACGTAATCCAGATCTTTATAATTTTCGTAATCATTTATTAGAACAATAGCTTTTAATTTTGGACAATCTTTTTTTGCTTTATTTACTTCCTCGAATAACTCTTTATCGCCTACTATCGCGATTTTAGCTTCCATTAGATTAGCTACATATTCAATTTGTGAATATTTCAATTGTTTATAAAGTGTGGACGGGACAGCACCGGAATAAACAATTGCTAAGTCTGAAATATTATGCTCTTTCGTATTGTTTGACATTATAAATGCTGTGTCTTCAGGTTCTAAGCCTAGATCTATTAACCCACTAGCTAAATTTTTTGCGGCTTCACGATATTCAGACCAAGACATTGAATCCCACGCTGAGTATTCTCTATTCGCTGGAGTATTTAATGCAGGATAGTCGGGGTACTCTTCTGCATTTCTATCAATAAAATCTAAAAGTGTTTTTCCTTCTACCGAAGCTGTAATTAAATTTTCTTGTGATTTCAAATAATCGTGTAACTTAGACAAAATATCCTCCAATGAATCTAATTATAAGTTTAATTAATTAAAGCATAATGAGCTATTAAATAATAGGAATTATCCCTTTACTGATCCTGCAGTTAATCCACCTGTAATTTGCTTCTGAAAAAAGATAAATAGAACAGCAATCGGTGTTGCTGCTATAACTGATGATGCAGCTATTACTCCCCAGTCTGCATTGAAATCGTCTATAAAAACTGTATTAATTCCAACTGCAACTGTCCATAGATTTTTATCTTTTAAGAATATGGCAGCAAGAATAAAGTCGGAATAAATACCTATAAATGTAATAACAAAAATTACAACTAAAATTGGTCTAGAAAGTGGTGCTATTATTTTCCTGAATATTTGGAAATCAGTCGCACCATCTACTTTTGCAGCTTCGTCTAGAGAAGGTGATATGGTATCCATAAAACCCTTGATCAACCAGGAATTAAATCCTATTGAGCCTCCAAGATAAACAAGAATTAATCCAAAATGTGTACCAAGCCCCATAAATGGAGCAATGTCACTGATTTGAAAAAATAATAGATATATTGCAACAAATGCTAAAAAAGATGGAAACATTTGAACAATTACTAAGGTTAATAAGCTTGCTCTTCGACCCTTGAACTGGAGTCTAGAAAACGCATATGCTGCTAGAGATCCAAGGAAAACATTAAAGAATGCGGCGATTAAAGCAACTTTATATGTATTGAAAAGCCACTTGAAGTATGGAACTAATGGATTTGAAGAAAGCAATTTGTAATGTTTTAAGGTTAGTCCTTCTGGAATTAATTTAGAATTAGTTAAGTTTGCAAAATCTGCAATTGAATTTGTTGCAACAAACAAAATTGGATAAACAGCAAATGTTACAAATATTAATGCTATTAAATGCCTCCAACCGTATTCTTTAATCCAATTAAAAAATCTAAATGTTTCCATATATTCTTTCCAATCGTTTTGTATATCTAAATGAAATAGCTGAAATTAAAAGAACGAGTGCAAAAATAATTATTGTAACACTTGATGCAAGCCCAAATAGGTTTCCTCTACCTCCGGAAATTGCCAGCTTATAAGTAAAGGAAATCAAAATATCTGTCCATCCAACAGATACCTCACTTCCAATAATTGGTGGCCCTCCTCCAGAAAGAAGAAATATTAAAGTAAAGTTATTGAAATTGAATGCAAATGAACCAATTAGTAATGGAGATATAGAGACCATCAGCAAAGGAAAAGTTATCCTCCAAAATGACTGAATCCCAGTTGCACCATCAACCTTTGCAGCTTCTATAAGTTCTTTTGGAATGGATTGTAATGCTCCTGTAGTGATTAAAAACATATATGGAAAACCAAGCCATGTATTAACTAAAAGAATAGCTGATCTGGCACTTTCTTTAGTCTTGAGCCATTTTATAGGTTCTACATCTAATATTTCATATAAAGGACCAAGCCATGAGTTAATAACACCGTAATCAGGATTTAATAATCCTTTCCAAACAAGCGCTGATACAAAAGCTGGTATTGCGTAAGGAAGTATAAAGACAGCTCGATAGATTTTTTGAAATTTTAAACCATCCTTATTTAATATCATGCTTAAAAGAAGGCCAACTGCAAATGAAAACATGACAGATAATAATGCAAATTGAAATGTCCACTTTGACACAACACCTAAAGGCCCCCTAATCCTCTGATTAGAAAAAAGTTTGCTGTAATTATCACCACCTACATAAACCCTCCAACCTGGTTCTATCTCTTTTCCTTCACATTCAAAATTATCTATAACTACTGGACATACTGTATTAGTTGAATTATTAAATAAAGTATCACTCACTTCATCATACGAGTAGAGTTGAGAAGTGGAGGTTAAACGACCTGTAGAGGCTCCAAAAACAGAAATTTTATATAATTGTGCTCTTGTATTTTTGTCAATTATAAGTGAGAGTTCTTGTAAGATCGTTGAATTAGCTATTTGTTCTTTTCCTGAAAGTTGATAATAGCCATCTGGCGTGGAAAACTCATCATTAGTAAAAAATGAAGGTTCGTGGGTGGCATAAGCTGAAGTAAAAATCTCATCATCTGTAACAGCTCTTCCAAATAATATATTTTCAGAGTCTAAATTTGCTACATAATAGAAGTTTAAATCTATATCTTGTAAAATATATAATTCAAATTCAAGTCCTTTTTGATCATCAGCTGTAAAAACTCTATCCTCCAAAATTCCAATTGCCTGAGTCTTGGTAAGTATATGCCCTGTTGACCAATTGGTAAATGAAACGTAAGTATTGTATACGGCAGGAAATACTACAAAAGATAGCATAAATATCATACCTGGAAGTATCCACTTCATAGGTTGGAATCTATCAGTAAAATAAACAAAATTTATTAAAAAACCAATTAATAAAATTAATGATAAGAAGAACCAAGATTCAAAAGTTAAAGCTAGTGGAACAACATAAACAATCAATGAATTGACTACAGCTAAAAAAAGATATTTTAATATTTTTGAGAGTGTCATACTTAAATATATCATTAAAAAAATTGGGGCTCAACAGAGCCCCAATTTAATATTGCTTAATTAAAAATTAACCGCCAGCAATTGCATTTCGAATTTGTTCTGCTGCTAATTTCATAGCTTCAGATGCATTGCTAACTGTTACGCCTGTTTCTTCATTGGTACCATAGTTTTGGTCCCTAATAATTAATAAAGCGTCACCGAATGGTCCCCATACACTTCCCATTTCTGGAATATTTGGCATAGGAATACCATTTGCAGCACTAGCTGCAAAAACTGCGGCAACTGGATCAGCTGCTTCAACTATTGCAAATAATGACTTTGTAGCAGGTAGTCTAGGATCGGATTCATACATAGCTTGTTGAACTTCAACAGTTGCAAAAAAGTCAAGAATAAAGCTTTGTGCTAAAACTTGCTTATCGCTAAATGATGAAACCATTGCACCTCTTACACCAACAAATGGAGTTGCGGCATTTCCATCAAACTGAGGAATTAATCCGACACCGTAATTAACTGCGCTAGCATCTCCTCTTGCCCATGGACCAGTCATCCAGAATAATGAACGACCTTCTTGGAATGCAGTCATAGAACCACCGTAGTCTGTGGATGCAACTGTTCCATTTTTAACAAGTCCATCTAGGTATTCAGCAGAAGCTAAAGCACCAGCGTTATCCAAACCAACGTCCGATGCATCGAATCCGCCTTCAGAAGCAAATACATAACCTCCTGCTGATGCGACAAATGGGTGATTGTGGTAAGCGTCTCCGCCTCCTCCACCACCTGGTGCACCAACGCAAAGTTCAGTTCCTGCAGCATCACAAGCAGCTTTTACATCTTCCCATGTTGTTGGAACTGAATCGACTAAATCTGCATTGTAATACATAGCAATAGCTTCTGTAGCATAAGGAAATCCATAGACTTCTCCACCATAACTAAAAGCTGTAACTCCGACATCAAATATATCAGATGCTACAGAACCTAAATCAAGTGGTGAAACTACACCGTTTGCTGCTAATTCTCCAACCCAGTCATGTGCTCCTAAGAAAACATCTGGACCTTCACCTGCTGGACCAGCAGTTTGAACGTCTGTTCTTATTGCACCGAAATCATATACAACTACTTCTACATCAACTCCAGCAGCAGCTTCATAAGCAGCAACTAAAGGATTTAAAGCATTTGCAACTTTTTCTTCAGCCCACACAACGATTACTTCTGGTTGTGGTGCTGTGGTTGCAGGGGCAGCTAATGTTTCTTTAGGTGCTTCAGTAGTATCTGGTGAGTCTACTGCTTCTTCTGCAGTATCTCCTCCACAAGCCACGGCCACTAAAGAAAACATTAATAAAAATACGATAAATCGTAATTTATTAGCTTTCATATACTCCCTTTCGTATATATACGTATATTCACTCAATACGAGCTATAAAAAATTTTAACTAAAATATGAATAATAACTAATTAATTAGGCAAAAAATTTACTGCTCTAAAAGTATTAAACCTGTGTTTTTTTCAATTTGGTCAATTGTTATGAGATTAGCAGCTAAATTTACAACATTATTTCCATAAATTTGGCTAATTTTATGTGCTGTAGAAGGAATTTTAATATTTTCAAGTGTTTTAAATCTATTAAATATACAAATTAGAGACTCTCCTCTTAATTTTCTTTTAAAAATAACTAAATCATTTTCGTGGCTAACTAGATCAAAATTTCCGTATTTTAAAATAGAATTATTTGCTTTTAACTTCATGAGTTGAGATGTGTAATCGTAGAGTTCAGTATTCCATGATGATTCATCGTGCCAAGGAAATGGTTCTCTATTATTGGGATCATCACCTCCACTTAATCCAATTTCATCACCGTAATATATTGAAGCAATCCCTGGAAAAGTAGCTTGCATAAAAATAGCACCTTTTACATCATTCCAATCATCGCACCTATTTAAAAATCTTTTTACATCATGTGAACTCAGCAAATTTTGACAAGAACTTATAGCTTCAAATGAATACATAGAATATAAATGTGCCAAAGATTCATTAAATTCCTTAGTTGACATACGATCAATTGCGAAATAATCAGTCATCATTTCTCTAAAAGAGTAATTCATTGTGCCGTCAAACATGTCTCCTTGAAGCCATTGGCTTGTATCTCCAAATATTTCAGAAATTAGAATTGTTTCTTTCTTTTGATTTTTAACTATTTTTCTAAATTCTTTCCAGAAATGTGGTGTTATTTCTTTTGCAACATCCATTCTCCAACCATCTATATCAAATTTTTTAACCCAAAACTCTGCAACTTCTAGAGCCCATTTCATAGCTCCCTCAGAATTCATATTTACTTTTGGCATATCAGGAACACCCCACCATGCTTTATAAGTTGGCTCTATTATTGGACCATCATTAGACATTTCTTCAACAGGTAATTTTGTATCCTCTATAGTTTTAACTAAGTATTCTTTGTATTCATATTGATTACCATCCCATCCAACTTTGTAAGTATTTGCATATAGGTGAGGTCTATAAATTAATCTAACTGGATAACTATTTACGGTAAACCAATCTTTATATTCAGATTTTTCACCGTTTTTAATAAGATCTTGAAAGGCAAAGTTTCTAGGGTGAACGTGATTTAAGGAGCAATCCAAAATAATTTTCATTCCTCTTTTGTGAAGTTCGTTGATTAATTTTTCTAAAGCTTCATTACCACCAAAATGTGGATCTACTTCAAAATGGTCCCAAGTATCGTACTTATGAACACTATTAGACAAAAATATTGGGTTTAAATATAAAATATTTACACCTAATTTTTGTAAATAATCAAGCTTATCTAAAACACCATACAAATCTCCACCTTGAAACTCTAAACGTTTAGATACGCTACCCCATTGCACAACTGTTTCAGGATTCAGCTCAGTTTTAGAATTATTAAACCTTTCTGGAAATATTTGATACATAACTCCTCCAAATATCCAGTCAGGTACATAATGTCTAATAATGTCTTTCTTATTTACATACCATTTTTCTGAAGGAGAAATAAAATTAGCAATTCCACTTTTACCAAAATATATACCTAAATTACTTTCAGTTTTTGCAGCAAAACTAAATTTAAAATCATCTTGGAAAGCATTGATGTGTATTCGCCAATAATCAAATCTTTTTGTTCTAGCATATTTAGACAATTCAATTGGTCTAAAGTTTGGATCTTCAAAAAGAATCCACAGTTTTTCAATACCAGGTTCAGTATGTACTCTAACCTTTACAACACCATCATTTGTAATATTAAAAAATTTATTGTCGTCAAGATTGAAACGTATATCATAAAATCCTAGATGGACATCGCCCTCTAAAAAATCTACTTTTTGAAGCTCTCCTACATCATTAAATTGTGGATTATGTTCTTCTACCATAAATTAATCAGTTTTTAATTATACCCATATAATATATTGATGTATGGATATAAAAAGATGTAGTGGATTAATACTTCATCCAACTTCATTACCAAGTAAATATGGGATTGGAGATTTTGGAAATTCTTGCTTCAATTTTTTAGATTTATTATACGATAGCAAAACAACTTTATGGCAAGTTCTCCCATTGGGGATAACAGACGAAGTAGAATATTCGCCTTACTCTAGTAAATCATCAATCCTCGGTAACCCATATCTTATTTCACTTGATGAATTTGAAAAAGAAATAAAAAATAAAAAACTTTTAATTGATCTTCAGTCGTTACAACAGGACGAAGTTAATTTTAAAAATGTATACGAAATTAAGAACCAAATTTTTATGGATCTTTCAAAAAACCTTGATTTAACTGATAATGCAATTAAAAATTTTTTAAATAAAAAACTAATTAAAGAACATATTATATTTAAAACTTTATCTGATGTGTTTAAAGTTAACTGGACAGAATGGGAACAAGAATATCTAACTTATTCATTAGATTTATACAATCATGTAATTAAAAATTTTCCTAATGAATTCAAATTTAATGTTTTTACCCAATATCAATTTGATTTGCAATGGAAAAAAGTAAAAGCATATGCAAATTCAAAAAATATTAAAATTCTTGGCGATATTCCAATATATGTAAACCATAACTCCGCAGATGTTTGGTTAAATAAAAATTTATTTGATTTAGACAAAAATTTTAAAATGAGTTTTGTTTCTGGTGCTGTACCAGATGCTTTTACAACTGAGGGACAAATTTGGGGAACTGCTTTATATAATTGGGACAATCATTATGAAGAAAATTATTCATATTGGATTGATAAGTTGAATATTTTGCTTGAAAGTTACGATTTTTTGAGAATTGATCATTTTGTTGGTTTTTTTCAATACTGGGCTATACCTAATGGTGAATCAGCTTTAAATGGGCACTGGAGGAATGGACCTTGGAAAAGTTTTTTTGAGATAGTTGCACAAAAAGTTCCTTTTGAGCGACTTTTGGCAGAAGATTTGGGTGTGGAGCTTGAAATAACTGATCAGATACTTAAACAATATAATATTCCAGGAATGCTTTTATTAGAGCAAAGGATACCAAATGAAGATGGCAGTGAAGAAATTGACCCAGATTTTTGGGATGAAAATTATGCTGCATACACTGGAACTCATGACAGTCCAACAATTAAGCAATGGTTAGAGAATGCTAACGATATTCAGTTGAAGTATTTTAAAAAATATTCTGAAAATTTAAAAACAAAATTCGATGAGGATGTATGGAACTTTATTTCACTAATTTGGAGCACTCCTTCAAAATTAGCAATTACAACTGCTCAAGATTTACTCGAGTTAGGCGCTGATTCAAGATTTAATGTTCCAGGTACTGTAGATGGAAATTGGAAGTGGAGATTGAAATCTTTGGATTTACTAGAAATTCCTTTAACAAATATTTCTAAATTAAATATTTTGTACGGTAGAGCTAATAATTAGAAAATATATATTCGATTACTAAGGTAACCTCATCTTCTGTTAATCTTTGCGCAGGCATAGAACCCTTACCTTTTGTTATTGTTTGAATCCAGTATGATTCTGGCATGATTGCTGCGTTACTGGATGCATCTATTGCAGGACCAACTCTTCCGCCAAAGTCTTTACCATGACATGCTGAACATCTAGCTTCATATACTTCTTGTCCATTAGAGTATTCAACAACAGCTGAATCTGAACATGCTAAAAATAGAAATGAAAAAAGTAAAATTAAACTTAAAGTTAAGTTATTCCTCTTCAAGTGCAGATTTAAATTCTTTGGCTGACTTTCCTAAGGATTTTGCTAAACCTGGTAGACGTTTTGCCCCAAATAATAACAAAAGAATAGTTAAAATTACTAAAAGTTCTGGTAAACCTAATCTCATAATTTTATTTTATATACTTTATTTTTCTAAGTTTGAACGAAGATATTTCTTTTCTATTATCCACATTGAAAAAAAACCAATAAGAGTAAAAACCAAAAAATAAATTATATCGACACCTTGGTTCAATGTCGGTAAATTTGGTCTTGTATATACTGGTTCATTTTTTAAATTATATTCAATCACTTCATAAAATGGCCATATCTTAATTAAAGAACCGAATAAAAACCCAACTAGCAAACTAATTACTACAGAACTAAATCTATTAAATAGAAATGTAATAATACGACTAAAAAAAACCAAACCAAAAATACAACCTAAAATAAAAATACTCAATACTTCAAAATTAAACTCATTAAGTGCATTGAGTATAAATTCATATTTGGATAAAAAAACCAAAATAAATGAACCGCTAATACCTGGCAAAATCATTGCAGATATTGCAATTGCTCCAGAAGCAAAAATAGAAATTGAAGAATTTGAAGTCATAGTTGGACTGACAAGAGAAATATATGAAGCTAGTAGCAATCCAAAAATTAGTGATAGATAAGTTAGGAAATTAAAAGAATCAATTTTTTTAAGTATAAAAATAGCTGAAGCAATAATTAATCCAAAAAACAAACCCCAAATTTTAAAAGGATGAAAATCTAATAAATAAGAGATAATACGTGAGAATAAAAGTATGGATATGGCCATTCCCGAAACTAAGGTAATTAAAAAATTACCATTTATATGTTTCCAAAAATTTCTCAATTGTAATTGTGAAAATAATTTAAAAGCTTTTAGATCAACTGACTTAATTGAGTAAATAAGTTCTTCATATATTCCAGTTATAAAAGCAATGGTACCACCGGAAACACCAGGGATTATTTCCGCAATCCCCATAAAAGTTCCCTTTAAAAATAAAATTAATTTTTTTTTATTCAATTTGTTTTGCTTCTTATGATTCTAAATAATATTGGTGAAAACGTAGCTGTTAAAACAGCAAGTAGAATAATTTGTTGCTCTAGCTGTACTGTCAATAAGTTTAAATGAACACCTATTTCTGCCATAGCAATAATCAAACTAAATCTCGCGGAAAGTAAAAATCCAGCAGCAAAAATATCTCGTATTTTTATTTTTGAGAAAATTAATAATAAAGATGGTATAAATTTTACTCCTACAGCTATCAAGAATAAATATCCTACTTCAAGAAAGAATTGTGTTTCTTTGAAAACAGAAATGTCATAATTTAAACCAATATTTATAAAAAATATAGGTATTAAAAAGCCATAAGAGAATCCTTTAAGGCTGTTTTCAAGAGAACCCCTATTCGAAAATGTAAATGCAAAAATAGTTCCTGCAAGAAATGCTCCTAATATAGGTTCAATGTCAAACAAAACTGATAAGCCAACTAATGTCAGCATCAACGCCAATGAGCTTCTTATACCAAGTTCTTCAGGATCATTGCCATCAAACATTCTGGAAAATATTTGAGGATTCCACCAAGCGACTCTTTTAATAATTCTTAAAATTAAAATTACAACTATAAAGTAAAAAACAACATTTAAATTATTTAACGATAAAGTTCCTGAACCAACAAATGAGGCGTAAACAGTTGCAGCTAATAATGTCAAAATATCTGCTAATAATGCAATTATAAATAGAGATTGACCATAATTTGTCTTGATAGTTTCATCGCTTCTCAATACAGTTATTACAATATCAACGCTGGTTGTGCAAAGAACTAACGCAAGAAAAAGTGGGTACTTCAAAGTAGAAATTATATAAAAAGCAGAGACCACAGTTCCAAAGTAGATAACTAATGGTAAAGCTAATGTCTTAATTCCCTTTTCTCTAAAAGTTTCTAAATCTATTTCAAAACCTGATAAAAACATAAGTAGTAAAAAACCAAGTATTGCTAGTCCTGAAATAAATTCTGAAGTTGAAACAAAGCCTAAAACTGGGCCGACTAATATTCCATAAGCAATTTCTAAAACTATACCTGGAATTTTTATTCTCTCAGCAAATAATGGCAACAAAAATGCACCAAGTGCAATTACAACTAAAGAAGATGCTTCAAAATTTTCCATTTACTTTGGTATATAAAGTACTGAGGAATTAGATGATTTGGTTACGTAATCTAATATTTTTCTTTCCTGCCAGTTATTAGTACTTATCCCTAGTACAGACAATTCAAATTTAGTAGATAATTCAGAAAAAACTTTTGCTTCATTTCCTTCTGTCTGCTCAATCAAAAAATTTGTATTTTGAGCAAGTGCTAAATTTTGTAATTTTTCTAATGTACTTTTTAATATTGATTGATCTTCATTTTGTAAAAATTTAGGTTTTGAAACATTAACTGCTAAAACTGAGCATGACATCGAGTTTGATAAATCAAACGAGATTGTGTTTGGACTATTAGACTCAAAATCATTGTTAACCAAGATACCAATAGTTTTATATGGATAAGTAGATTTTGAGAACAAAACAGGTATTTTATATTTATTAGATAACTGAACAATATTTTTAAATTTTGATTTTGATAAATTTACGTTTGAAGGATAAACCAATGTACCAATTGATTCAGATTTCAAAATGCTTTCAATATCTTTTAAACTAACTTTATTAGAAGATATGTTTTCAAAATCTTGGTCTTTTAAAATTGCTCGAATAGTATCTTCAGTTGGCTCAAGTTTATTACTAAATAAATTAGAATTTGATAAAACTTTTAGAGATGCTGCTTTAGTATTTCTTATAAAATATTCAGCTTCGGATAAATTTTTTAAACTTTCTTCACTTTCGAGAATAACCAATATATCTTTTCCAAACTCTAATGGAAATCTTGATTCAGAACCTGAAAATAAATTTATTACACTAGAAAACGCACCAGACTGTAATACTACGGTAACTAAATCTTCAGTTTCAATTATTGTGTCACCATGTGGAATAATTACTTTTCCTTTTCTAAAAATTGCTCCAACAATGTAAAAATCAGACCCAATCTCTTTTAAACTTTTACCTCTCACTGGACTATCAGAGGTAATTTCTATTTCTATAGCTTCAGCTCTTCCTCCAGCAAACGCTTGCGAAACAACCCTTCTTGGTTCTAAGATATGTTCAAATCTTCTAGCTACTAGAACATCCGAATCTACAATTTCTACATCTAACTCTTTAAATTTTTCTATATTTTTTCGTTCGTTAACTACAGATGAAAGTCTTAGAATATTTTTTTGCTTTGCTAAATTTAAAACCTCTAAGTTAACCTCATCACTACTTGTAAGAGTTATAAGTGCACTGGCATCTTCAATTCCAGCTTTTTTTAGAACTAAGGTTGATGTGCCATCACCTTGAATTTTTTCTATTTGTCGATTAGTAGTAAAATTTCTTAATTTTTCCTGATCTAAATCAATTACAGCAACACTCCATCCAGAGCTAATTCGATTAATTAACTCTTTAGCTTCACCCTGAGCGCCAATAATTATTACTTTCACGTGATTAATTATGGTATATATTTCGTTTAGGTAAAGAATATCTTTGGATTTTTTGCAATAGAAAACTTAATAAAATTAATACTTATTTAATAATTAGTTAATTATTAAATAAAAAATGAATTATGTCACCATCTTTGACAATATATTCTTTTCCTTCAGATCTAAGCTTCCCAGCCTCTTTAGCCCCTTTTTCACCATTAAAATTTATAAAATCTTGAAATGAAATCGTTTCTGCTCTAATAAAACCTTTTTCAAAATCGGTATGTATTTTTCCTGCTGCTTGAGGTGCTGTACTTCCCTTTGAAACTGTCCAAGCACGTACTTCTTGAACGCCCGCAGTGAAAAAGGTTTCCAAACCTAATAATTGATACCCTGCTTTTATCAACTTATCTAAGCCAGATTCATTCTGACCAATATCATTTAAAAATTCTGTTTTTTCTTCTTCGTTTAAATCTGATAATTGAGCTTCTAATTCAGCACAAATAGAAATATGTTGGGAATTTTCATTTTCTGCAAATTCAACAATTGAATCTAAATACGGATTCTCTGAAAAGCCATTTTCACTTACGTTTGCTACATATAATACAGGCTTAAAGGTAAGAAGTTGAAATCCTTTCAATAATTTAGACTCTGCTGAATTAAATGTTAAAGTTCTAATACTTTTACCCTCTTCGAGAACAGGAAGAATTTTTTCTAGTAATTCTATTAAAGGTAACCCATCTTTTTGACCTGACTTAGTGCTTTTTAAGGCTCTTTCGTAAATTTTTTCTACAACCGCTAAATCAGCGAGTATTAACTCAGTATTAATAATCTCTATATCATCTAGTGGTGAAATCTTTCCAGCTACATGTACTACATCTTCATTGTCAAATGCTCTTACTACATGAACAATTGCTTCAGTCTCTCTTATGTTTGATAGAAATTGATTCCCCAAACCTTCTCCCTTAGAGGCACCCTCTACTAAACCAGCAATATCAACAAACTCCATGGATGTTGAGACTATTTTTTTTGGATTAACAATATTTGAAATTTCATACAACCTATGATCTTTTACTGGAACAATGCCAACATTTGGCTCAATTGTACAAAAAGGATAATTTGCAGAATCAATTCCTGCGTTTGTTAGTGCATTGAATAATGTTGATTTACCAACATTTGGAAGACCTACAATGCCACATTTAAATCCCATAACTTTACTCATAAATTGTAAGTAAATTATTAAATTAAACTCTCTATTTTTACAACAGTTAATGATTTCAGATATTATTTGAAATCATTGACTCATCTCAATAAATAATTGATTACAATTTTTAGAGAAGGAAAGATATGAACAACAAAAACGATAAAAAAACAATATTTGGTTGGTCGATGTATGACTGGGCTAAATCTGCATACGAAACGACTACATTAGGTGCAGTTCTACCTGTCTATTTTGTTAGTGTGGTTGTACCAAAAGAAGGTTTTCTCTTTAGAGGAAATTTATATACTGGAGCTGAAGTTTGGGGATTTGCGATTGGTTCAGCACTATTTATTTTCTTTTTAATTATGCCAACAATAGGTGCTATTGGAGATCTGTCTGGAAATAGAATGAAATTCTTTAAAATATTTGCTTATGGAGGTGCTATTTTTGCATCTTCTTTTTATTTTGCAACATCTGGAGATGTTATTTTAACTTTAGCAATTTATTTTTTAGCTCAATTTGGAGCTACAGGATCGAATGTTTTTTATGATAGTGTTTTAAAAGATATCACTACTGAAGATACAATTGATGCTGTTTCAGCTAGAGGCTACGCACTTGGATATTTAGGTGGTGGTTTGCAACTAATCCTATCTTTAGTAATCATACTTTTAGGTCCTGGGTTATTAGGTATTGATGAAGCTTTAGCTTCTAGAATAGCTATCTCCTTTGCAGGTTTTTGGTGGTTAATATTTTCAATTTATAGTTTTTCAAAAATGAAAATTACTGAAGCAAAATCTGAATCTTCAAATGGCAATTCAATCGTAAGTGCCTATTCTAGAAACTTAAGCACTTTAAAAAAGATTAGAAAATTTCCATTCTTACTTTACTTCTTAATTGCTTATATTTTTTACTGGGATGGTCTCCAAACAGTAATAAATATGTCAGCAGCATTTTTCACTGAAGTTTTATTATTAGATCAAACTCAAATAATAATTGTTTTTGTAATTGTTCAATTTGTTGCTTATTTTGGAGCAAAACTAGCAGGATATATGGCCAAAAAAATCGGCCAAAAAAATACACTTTATTACACAATGTTTATTATTTTTCTAGTTGGTAATGCTGCGTACTTTATACCTGCACAGCAGTTTTTACCTGTAATTGGTTTAGGGGTGTTTACTGCTATGGGAATGGGCGGTTTGCAAGCAGTTAGTAGAAGTGTTTATGCTTCAATGTTGCCAAAAGGTGCTGAAGGAGAGTTTATGGGATTCTTTTCTGTTATATCTCGATTTTCAGCAATTTGGGGTCCGTTAATTTATAGTTATGTAAGCGTTACTACAGGAAATGCAAGACTTTCCCTTCCAGTTATTACTTCATTTTTTGTAATAGGCTATCTATTACTAAGAAAAGTTGATATGGATAAAAAAATTAGTGAAGAGGAATGGGCTTCTAGCTAAGTAACTTCGCAAGATTATAAAACAAAGCTGAAACAGTAATTGGACCAACTCCACCTGGATAAGGGGCCCTATTAGAGATAAATCCTGCTAAGTCTTGAGAATCAATATCACCATATGTTTTACCTTCAATTGATGATATTCCAATATCAATTACTGTTGATCCTGGTTTAAAAAATGATTTGTTAAATAATTTTGCAGAACCTACTGCGGAAATAAATATATCTGAATTTTGTATAAATTGCTTTTGATTACTCGTTTTACTATGTATTACTGTAACGTTTGCATTATATTTTTTAGATGAAAATATTTTTGCTAACGGAGCTGAAACTAACCTAGACCTACCAGCAATGACAATATTCTTATCTTGAGTTTTTATTTCATAAAAATCTAAAAGTTCCAAAACAGCTAATGAAGTAGCTGGAATTATTTCATAATTATCTGTAAATAAAGACCCCAAATTCTTTTGTGTTAAGCCATCAACATCAACGGTATAGTCAATACAGTCAATAGCATCTTCAGCATTTAAGTGTGACGGTAATGGCAATTGAACAATTAAGCCATTTATATTTTTTGATTCATTTTGGATTATTTCATTTAATTCATTTTGCGTTGTAGATTCATCTAGCTTTATCCAATTGAACTCAACACCTAATTCCATAGCTTTTTCTTGTTTTCGAGAAACATATAATAATGAAGCTGGATTTGTGCCTACAGTAATTGCTGTCAATTTTGGTAGTTGGTTTTCAGCTTCATATTTTCTAAAAATTTTAGAACTAATTTGATCAAGCTTTTCAGCTACAGGTTTACCAAAAAGAATTTGCTCCATTTTAAATAGTTTAATAATTATGAAACATATTTAGTAAATATCTTTACTAAAATGACTCTGAATGTTATGACAGAAATTTCTAAATTAGATCAAATTATTAAACCATCTGGAACTATGTTAATTTCTAACAAGGCTCGTGAACTAAGAGAAAAAGGAAAGCCTGTTATTGGTTTTGGTGCAGGTGAGCCAGATTTTGCATCTCCTGAATACGTTGTAAAGGCAGCGATTAATGCGGCTAAAGATCCTAAAAATCACAAATACTCTCCTGTGGCAGGCCTTGAAAGTTTAAGAAAAGCAATCTCAAATAGCGTAATGTCTCACTCAAAATATGCTGTTGAACCTTCAAATATTGTTGTAACAAATGGTGGTAAACAGGCGATACTGACTGCTCTCATGTCACTTCTAGACAGAGGAGATGAAGTAATAATTCCCTCTCCATATTGGACAACATATCCTGAAGCCACTTTACTTGCTGGTGGCAAACCAAGATTTATTGAGACTTCAAAAGAAAACGATTTTAAAATATCTATAAATGATTTAGAAAAAATTAAAACAGACAAATCTAAAGTGCTTATTTGGTGTTCACCTTCAAATCCTACAGGAGTTGTATATGCTAAAAATGAAGCTGAGGAAATATATGATTGGGTGTTCAAAAATAATATGTGGATATTATCTGATGAGCTTTATGAACATTTAATATATGAAGGAGAAACAACTCCTTCCCCTGCAATCATTGATAAAGATTTAAATAATACTGTAATAGTAAATGGTGTATCAAAAGCTTATGCTATGACTGGATGGAGGGTTGGTTGGCTTATTGCAAATAACAAAGTAATCAATCTTGCAAAAAAAATACAATCACAAGCCACTTCAAACGTTTCTAATATAAGTCAACTTGCAGCAGAGGCTGCACTTACAAATGGATTAGAAATAACACAAAAAATGAAAATAGCATTCGATAGACGAAGACGCTTTGCACTAGAGAAAATTAATGCAATAAATTACTTATCATGTATAAAAGCTACAGGAGCTTTTTATCTATTTGTAGATGTTAGTCATTATTGCACAGGCTTGATACCTGCTGTAAATTCCTCGGATGATTTTTGTAATTGGTTATTAGAAAAATATTTTATTGCTTTTGTTCCAGGTGAAGTTTTTGGCGCTCCAGGTTACATGAGATTATCTTATGCTTTAAACGATGAAGATTTATCAGAAGGTTTAAACAGACTAGAAAAAGCAATCAAGGACATAAGTGGATAAAGTTAAGCCAAGAAGTTTGTATTCTTGGTTACTTTTTGATTTAGCTAATACTGTATATGCTTTTGTAATTCCTGGTTTATATTTTTCTGTTTGGCTTGTTACAGAAAAAGGTTGGACTGATCAACAACTTGGTTTCGCAACATCAACAGCGATGGTAATAATAGCAATTCTTGGACCTTGGTTGGGAAAAAAATCAGATAGTTCAAGTGGCAAGAAAAAACTTCTCTTATTAATGACTATTTTGTGTATTATTTCAACTTTTTTACTCGGTACTTTTTCAGTTCCTACTACGGTACTGCTTTTTATACTTTCACTAATAGGTTTTAATCTGGGATCAGTAGTGTATGATGCACTTTTAATTTCAGTAAGCACCAAAGAAAATAGAGGAAAAATTTCGGGTCTGGG
The DNA here is from genome assembly GCA_027729925.1 of Actinomycetota bacterium. GTDB lineage: Bacteria > Actinomycetota > Acidimicrobiia > Actinomarinales > Actinomarinaceae > Actinomarina. Next base: position 1,415 of record JAQCEB010000003.1, on the reverse strand, counting down.
TGTTGCCTTTGGCTACATGGGATCTTTGATAGGGTTCGGAGTTGCCACAATATTACAAAATATTGGGTATAGCTATGTGGAAATTTTTCGATCAGTAGCAATTCTTTTTCTAATATTTTCATTACCAGCATTTATTTTCATAGAAGAAAAAAGAGAAAATCTTAATAATTCAAAAGTTAATGTTCTAAGTGCATTATCAATTGTCTTTAAATCTTGGAAACACTCTTTAGAGTACAAAGGGTTAACTAGATTTTTAATTGGAAGATTTTTTTATGCTGATGCAATTAACACATTAATAAGTGGACTTTTAGCTGTTTATTTAGTAGAAGAGGCTGGTTTTTCTACATCTGACAGTCAAAATATTTTAGCTTTAGCAATAGTTGTTTCTATTTTTGGAGGTTATATTTTTGGAAAAGCTACTGATAAATATGGTCCGAGAAAATTAATATTGATTAGTATTTTCTGTTGGATACTTTCACTGAGTTTTGCAATCATTGCTACAACTTTTAATCAAACATGGCTGATTTATGTAACAGGAATTTTGGGAGGATTTAACATAGGTGGTATTTTTGCAGTAGATAGAGTATTTATGACCAGACTTTCACCTGAAAAACATCTTGGTGAGTTTTATGGTTTATATTCTACAATTGGCAGATTTGCTACAATACTAGGACCTCTATTGTGGGGAGCAATTGTAAATACTTTAAATTTAGGTAGAAATGTAGCTATGGGATCATTAATAGTATTACTAGTAATTTCCTTTTATATTATTTCTGGAGTTTCTGATGAAGTTAATAACTAGTTAAAAAAAGAAAAATCTTTTCTTTTTATTAGCTTCTTCTAATTGCTGTCTAGCAGTTTTAAGTTTTTCTCTTAAGAATTCTGATTCAGCTTCAGCTTTAGCTGCTCTCTCTCTAGCTTCAGCCATTAATTGGTTAGCTTCATGTAAATTTCCAAGTTGATTTAAAACTGTATTCCATGCATCTAATGGAACTATTAAATTTCCATCAGATACAATTTCTTTATTTGGATTACTTGAAGACTCATTATTAATTAAATTTTGGTCAATCGGGTCTTTAGATTTTACTTCTTCAGATTCTTTTTTAAGAAATTTATACTTTTCTGCCATTCTTTCTTCGTAATTACTTGCCATCTTTGATAACCTTTATGTACTCTTCCAATTTAGGATATTGAAATTTAAAACCTAATTTAAGAAGTTTTTCAGGAATAATTCGTAAACTACAAAATATAAGCCCATTAGCTAACTCGGAACCCATTAAAAGATTCAAAGCAAATTTTGGAGTTGGTAAAATAGAAAATTTCTTATATACTTTTGCTACTTTTTTTGAGAACTCTTTTTGCATTAAAGGCACTGGTGAAACTAAATTAACTGCTCCATTAACATTTTCATTCTC
>JAQCEB010000050.1 GCA_027729925.1 Actinomycetota bacterium | reverse complement strand
GAAATTAGGAGAAATATTAGCTAGTAAATTTAAAAAATATTCTAAATCTAATTCATCAGGAAAATTATTATTTCGTAAAACATTTAGAAAATCACTTCAAGACGGTGGAAATTTTTATAAATTAATTTTTAAGCCAAAAGTTAAAAGAAAACCCAAGTTAATTTTTATGTGTGACATCAGTGGTTCGATGGCATTATATTCATTATTTGGATTAATTTTGTTGTTTGGGGTTATTCAAAAGTTTAGTTCTGTAAGAACATTTGTTTTTATTGATGGAGTTACAGATATTTCTAAACGACTAAGAAATATCAAAATAAACGAAGTAAAACAAGTTTTAAGTGATTGGAATAATTTTGTTAAAAATGACGGTCACTCTGATTACGAAAAGTCATTTAATGAATTACTGGATAATATTAAATTAGAAGGAAACTTCGCTAAGACACTGTTAGTTATTGGCGATGCTAGAAACAATTACAGAAATATTGATAAAGACTTAATTCAACGACTAGATAGTACTTTTGATTCTATATATTGGATGAATCCAGAAAGAAAACAATATTGGAATACCGGTGATAGCCAGTTCTATTTATTTGATGAAATATCTACCCATAGCTCAGAAGTGAGATCTTACCAACAACTTAAACAATTTATAAATAATATACGTTTAAACAAAGTTTTAAGATAATGAATATAGGTATATTAGGTGGAACATTTGATCCTCCTCATTTAGCACATAAAGAAATAGCAAAAAGAGCAATAAATCAATTCAATCTTGACAAAGTTGTATTCATACCAAGTGGAACTCCTTGGCAAAAATCAGTATCAACCTCATACAAGGAAAGATTCGAAATGACAAAAATGTTAATTAAAAATGAAAAATTATTAGAAATTAGTGACATAGAAAATAATACTGATAAACCTTCATATACCGTTGATACTTTAAAAAGATTTTGCCTTGATGAACACCGTTATTATTTTATTCTTGGATCAGATGCTGCAATCGGAATTAAAACATGGAAATCTTATAAAGAACTTTCAAATTATGTTACCTTTTTAATAGCGCCTCGAGAAAAAGTATCCATTACTAAAGTATTTTTCAATTTTCCTTTTAAATTTAAAATAATAAAAGGTACAAAGCTAGATATTAGTTCAACAAATATTCGCGATCTGATTAAAGGAAAACAAAACTACGAAAAATTATTACCATCAGAAATATTAAATTATATTAAAAAAGAAAAATTGTATTAAGATTTCCAAGTTTTTCTATAAAAAAGTATTGCTATTGGAAATATTTCTAATCTTCCGACAATCATTAACAAACTTAAAATTAATTTTGATCCTTGATCAATATAAAAATAATTATTAATTGGTCCAAGCTCTGCCAAGCCAGGACCAACATTATTCATTGCTGAAGCAACTCCACCTAAGATTGCTTCAAAACTTAAAGGATTACCTAAAAGGTTTGAGCTTAAACTTATCCCGAAAGTACCTAATACGAAAATTGCTACATATAAAATAAAAAAAGTTTGAACTGATTCAATTAAGCGCTCTGGAATTATTGACTTTGACATTCTTATTTTAAAAATAGCATTTGGATAAAATATTTTTCTAATCTCATTTCTAACTGATTTAAGTAAGGCTATAACTCTAACTGTTTTTAATCCACCTGCTGTCGAACCAGACATTCCACCTAAAAACATTACGCCTAAAATAAATATACGATAGTTATTATTCCAGTTTTCATAATCAAAAAGTGTATACCCGGTAGTTGTAATTAACGTTAAAGAAGTAAAAAATGCATTATTAATAGCTATTAACAAATTTTCAGATATTTCTATTGTTTTTATTAAAAAAATGGCTGCTGTAGAAACAACAATAAATGAATAAAATTTAAATTCAGAACTATTTATAAGCTCTTTGAGACTTTTATTTTTTAAAACTCTTAATAACAAAATAAAAGATGATCCTGCAAGAAACATAAAAATATTTATGATAAAAATGGTTAAATTGGAAAATTCACTTACTGATGAACTAAAAGTACTAAAACCACCAGTAGACAATGTAGTAAAAGCATGATTAAAAGAATCATAAAAACTTAACCCAGAAAAATACAAAAAAATTGTTTCAATAATAGTGAGAGAAATATAAATTAGCCATAATAATCTTGCTGTGTCCTGAAATCTAGGGGTTAATCTATCGGCACTTGGTCCAGGAGATTCAGCTTTGAATAAGTTTATACCACCTGATCCAAGTAAAGGGAGTACAGTAATAGTTAATACAATTATCCCCATGCCTCCAAGCCATTGTGTTGTTGATCTCCAGATTAACAAGGACTTATCAATACTTTCAATATCAGTTATTACAGATGAACCTGTTGTCGTTAAGCCCGAGATTGTCTCGAATAGAATATCAATATAAGTTAAATTAACATTTGAAAACAAATAAGGTATAGATGCATAAAGTGAGATTAGAAACCAGGAAATTCCAACTGCTCCAAATCCTTGAATAGTATTCAACTGTCTAGTAGGGAATATAATTCTCTTAATTGTAAAATGTAAAATTATTAGTATTGCAATATAAACAGATAATTGAATGCTAAATTTATAATTTTTTTCAAGAATTGTGTGGATGAGTGTAGGTATTAAAGAAAGTGAAAAAATTGGAAAAATTCCACCTGAAATAAATAAAGTAATTTTTAACATTTTCTAACAAAACATTTCTTCAATATTTTCAATTGAAGTTGGTAGTGAAAAAACAATTATTCTATCTTTTTGTGCAAATTTCCATGTCCCAGAAGGTATATAGGTATTTTCTCTTCTAGTTACGCCTGCTATAAGACAATCTTTAGGAAGTTGAATCTCGCTAAGTGATTTATCTAGTACCTGGCAATTTTCGGAAATTATTATTTCAAGAGCTTCAACTTCAGAATCTTCGAATGTTAATGCTGATTTAACTTGATCAGATCTAACATCTT